>JAOZMU010000473.1 GCA_029934165.1 Bacteroidales bacterium | reverse complement strand
TTTTAATAAGTTCAGTGCTGTAAATCGCCAAAGAAAACCAAGAAGTTTACCGTTAAGGTGAACTAAAAAAAAAAAAATCGAGATAGAATTGATGAAATAGAATAACTTAACTATCTTTGCGAGTTGATTTAAAATACATTATTTATAAAAATTTATGGCAAAAAATAATAAATTAAATGCTATTGACTTATTTTCAGGTTGTGGCGGATTTTCATATGGTTTTCAACAAGCAGGATATAATGTTTTAGTTGGAGTTGATAATGATAATGCAGCTTTAAATACTTTTGAAACAAATCACAATAGTTCAATAGGACTAAATCTTGACCTACATCAAAAAAAATCCATAGATTTAATTGTAGAAAAAGTTGGAAAAAACAAAGTAGATGTAATTATAGCTGGTCCACCTTGCCAAGGTTTTTCATTATCAGGCACAAGAGATGAAAATGACAAAAGAAATACTTTGTTTTATTCTATATTTGACTTAGCAAGCCGAGTAAAGCCAAAAGCAATTATTATTGAAAATGTTCCTGGTATAGCAACTTTATACAAAGGAAAGGCTAAAAATGAAATTCTTAGATTATGTGAAGAGTTTGGTTATTCTTGCAATTTTGAACCACTTTATGCCCCAAATTACGGAGTTCCCCAAATAAGAAAAAGAATGTTCTTTATTGGTCTCAAAAAAGAGATAGGCACTTTTGAATTTCCAGAGACAACTCACAATGCAGAAAATTATATTACTTGTGAAAAAGCAATAAGTGATTTACCAACATTAGAAGCAGATTTGGGTGCAGAAAAAATGAACTATACAAAAGAAACTCAAAGTGAATACCAAAAACAAATGCGTAATGGTTCAAAAATATTATCTAATCATCTTGGAACAAAACATACAGAATTAGTAATTGATGTTATATCACAAGTTCCAGAAGGTGGAAATCATAAAGACTTACCAGAAGGTGTCGGAACTTCTCGTAAATTTAATGAAGCATGGACAAGATATCATAGTCAAAAACCGTCAAAAACTATTGACACAGGACACAGAAATCATTTTCATTACAAATGGAATAGAGTTCCGACTGTAAGAGAGAATGCAAGATTACAATCATTTCCTGATAATTTTGTTTTTTTAGGAAGCAAAACACAACAATATAGGCAAGTAGGTAATGCTGTTCCACCTTTATTAGGAGAGATAATTGCAAATAAGCTAAAAGAATATTTAAAATAATGCAAGATAAATATAAAATAATTGATTTATTCGCAGGTTGTGGTGGATTGACAGAAGGTTTTGAGCAATCTGGATTTTTTCATTCATTGGCATTAGTTGAGTGGGAAAAAGAACCATGTGCTACTTTGAGTAATAGATTAAAATCAAAATGGAATTATAAAAAATCAGATGAAGCTGTATTAATGTTTGACATGCAACGCATTGAAGAACTTTTAACAGGTTGGAGTGATGACCCATTATACGGAGAGAATAAAGGACTATTAAGTTTAACAAAAGGAAATAAAGTTGATGCAATTATTGGAGGTCCGCCGTGTCAAGCATATTCAATTGCAGGCAGAATAAGAGATGAAAATGGAATGAACGATGATTATAGAAATTTTTTGTTTGAAAGTTATTTAGCCATTGTTGACAAATATAAACCTAAGGTTTTCATTTTCGAAAATGTTGAGGGAATTTTAAGTGCAAAACCCGGAGGGATTTCAATTACTAAAAGAATTACAGAGCAATTTAATGAAATTGGTTATAAAATAACCTCAAATTTAAGAAAAGATGCCTTAGTAAATGCAGTCAATTTTGGAGTTCCTCAAAAACGTAAACGTGTTATAATATTAGGAATTAGAGAGAAAGAAATTAAATCGCCTTATAAAGTAGCTCTCGCTGATTTCTACTCAAATATACTACCATCATTTAAAGAAAAAGAAACTATTACAGTAGAAGAGGCAATTTCTGATTTGCCAAAATTATTTCCATTTAAAGATACAAAAAAAGTAAATGGAAAAAACATTTCTCATAATATTAATGGTTCAAATATCATTAATCATATTCCAAGATTTCATAGTATTAGAGATAGAGGGATTTTTATGGAATTAGCACATGACAAGCTCTATAAAACAAATAAATACCCCAATTCACAATCCCTTATAGATTTATACTTTAAAAAAACAGGAAAAAAAACAAAAGTTCATAAATATCATGTTTTAGAATATTCAAAACCAAGTAATACTATACCTGCACACTTGTATAAAGATGGATTAAGACATATACACCCAGACCCGTCACAAGCAAGAAGTATTACAGTAAGAGAAGCCGCAAGACTACAAGGCTTTGATGATGATTTTGAATTTACAGGTAGCTTAGGAAGTCAATATAAAATGATTGGTAATGCTGTCCCACCACCATTAGCAAAAAAAATTGCATTAGCTACAAAATTATTTATAGATAAATACTTTTAATATGTTTTATATCAAAAAATTAGGAAGACAAGAACTTGGAAGTCCAAAACCAGATGGAACAGTAGCAAGAGGAAGATATATGTTAATATCACAGAAGTCAGAAGACTTTTTTCCATTGCTGTCAGAAACAGAATTAAATGATGTTATCCTTATTCCTGTTGTATCACCTGAAACAAAAGAAAAAATTTATTGCTCTTATGTTTATCATAATAGTAAATTCCACCCGGACAAATTTACAGGACAACCTCGTAATGAATTTAGAATATATTTGAATAGTGGGATTGACCCTAAAAGACGATATTTTCAACCAAATGACATTATCGTTTTTCAGCGTATAGAAACAGAGGAATTAATACCAATTTATGAATTTTTCTTATTCCGAGAACCTGATGTAAATTACTCAACACTAAATAATATTGTTGAAAGCTCTGAATTAAGAGGAGGACATGCTTTATATAAAGAAGAATTGAGCTTTTTGCCAACGTCAGTTTATAGCGAAAACATTGCTACTATTATACCTGACGAAGTAAAACGTGATGTAGTTAAAAAACAAAAGGAAATAGATAAAGACATTAGTATTGGAGAATTAGAAGAAACAAAAGGAGCTAATTTATTTAACTCTGTTAGTTTCAGGGATTTTGTTTTGTTAGGCTATGAAAGGAAATGTGCAATAACAGAAACTTCAATATCGTATAATAGTTTAATAAACTTAGAAGCAGCTCACATTAAACCAAAATCTCACAAAGGTTCATTTTTGCCTTGTAATGGTATTGCTATGTCAAGAGATATACATTGGGCTTTTGATAAAGGAATGTTTTATATAACAGATGATTATAAAGTAAAAGTTCATGAAGATGTTATAGATACACTCTTAGGTCAATATAACGACAAAATGATTTTTACCCCGGAAGAAGATTTTTTTAAGCCTGAGAAAAGATATTTGGAACATCATAGGAAAAATGTATTTGGTCTTTTTAAGCACTCTGGAATGATAAAAGGAATTGAATAATCACCTTAACATTGTGCTTGATGTCAGCCATTTATTTTGTTTTTTGTTTCGCCTACGGCTCACAAAAAAACAAAATAAATGCCCGCCACAAGGCACATTTCCGTTATGGGTATTTTTTTCGTCGAGTAATTCGGGTCTAAAAAAAAT
>JAOZMU010000472.1 GCA_029934165.1 Bacteroidales bacterium | reverse complement strand
CGTATTCATCAATAGCAATGTAGGTTTTATGCCCAAAACTTTTTGCCAACGTAATTAAATTTTGCACAGCTTTTACACCTTCTGTCTCAAATCTTTTCAGGGTAAAATCTATTCGTTCTTGCGTGAGTTTAAGTTCATTGGAGTAATGTTTCATAAATTTTTCGCAAGCCAATAATAATGTGCTATCAAACTTCGATTTCAGCTCCCGCTCGCTCATCTCGGCATAAATATCCATGCCCGAAAAAGTGAAAGACATGAAAAAGAAACTGTTATGCTTTTTTGTTGGTTTTTTGCCGATGTAAAGATTTCCGAAAATCTCCTCAAAGCGGTCTTTAAGTTTTATGTCGTAATAGCAACGTAACATCTCTGTAAACAGAGATTTACCAAACCTTCGCGGACGAAGAAAAACAGGAAATTGAGCTTTCTCCAGTTTTTCGATATACATTGTTTTATCAATGTAATAATAGCCTTGGGTTACTATTTTCTCAAAATCTGCTGTTCCGTAAGGAATTGTTTTTTTCATTGTGCTATTTGTTTTTTTAACGTTCTTCTTTTTTAATTTGTCCAGACTCAAGCAATAAAGCATAAATTTTATCCAAAATACCATTTATAAAAACGCTACTTTTTTCGGTGCTATAATATTTTGCTATTTCGATATATTCATTGAAAGTTACATTAGCAGGAATCTGTGGAAACTGAGTCAATTCTGTAATCGCAATGCGCAAAATTATTATATCCATAAAAGCGATTCTCTCGGTATCCCATTTTACAGCGTACTTTGAAATCAAATCCATCTGTTCTTGTTTTTTTAAAATAACTTGACGGAATAATTTGCGTACGTAATCTTTGTCTTCATCATTTCGGTACAACGACATCAAGCGTTCTTCTGGTGTGCTTCGTGCTTTGAATCGCCGCAGTGTCTTGATAATCATGCTCAAAATAAATTCAATATCATCGTTCCAATAAATACTTTGCTCTTCGAGTATCATGTGAAGGTCATCGCAAACCGGAAAAATCTTCTCTAAAATATCGAAAACAAATTCTCTATCTTCATGATAGGAACGTTCTTCTGCTAATATATAGGTCTTATAATTATCAGATTCAAGTATTAAGTCGTAAAGCTTTTTTATTAGCTCTGGGTGTTTGTCCCAACTCAAACGCTCAATGTCAATATATGAGCGAAAGGCTTTATTATTAGAGAGTTGTGCAATAACCAAGTTGTCAATAAATTTGGTTTTAGGGTTCAAATCTTCGTCTGTTGGCACAAATTTTGTCTTCGACATCTCAATTTTTTTTCGTGCATAAGCAGAAATATCTTCGAGCAGAAGAATTACATAATGATACAAATCGTATGTTTTATTGATGCTGTAAAACAAGTTTTTCTCAGCTTTTTCGATGGACACTTCCGCAGACTTGGTGTGCGCATATAAGGCATGGATGGCTTTTATACGTAATAATCTTCTACTAATCATCTTCTACGTTTCGATTTTTCCCCGATTTTTTCGGGTTAATTTTTTGTACATATTTAAAACTCGACAGAGGAAATTAAACTCATAATAATTCTTTATTAGGAATTATATATGGCTTATATTCAAGTTGATAACAACCAGAAAAATGTCGTTTATTTTTACAACCTACTAAAAAAATGATAGCACTAAATAACTAATGCTGTTCTAAAAATCATTTCTACTTTTTGTATCTAACTACTTGATAATCTACCAAAAAAATTGCCTAAATAATTATTAGGACGAACCATGGTTTCTTTCGAGGTTTATCAAATAATATGCAAAAATAACTTTTTTGAACAGGATATTCAATAAAAGCCTCTTCTTTTTTTGAAGAGGCTTTTTATTTATCAAAACAAAAACCTTTATGCTTTATATTCAACAACTTGGCTACATATCATCTAACATAGCTTTTACAATATTGTGCGCGCCTTCGGCAATATCGACAATACTTGCATCAAGCATATAACAAGGGGTAGTATAAAGTTTAAAACCCTCATCTACAACAACTTCGCCGTGTGTGGTTTTTTGGTGCGTTGCTCCCATTGCCTCAATTGCTTGTGCTGTTGGTTTGTCTTGTCCGATTGTAACATTAACATTTCCAAGCACTTTTGCGATTATCGCAGGTGCAATACAAAGTGCGCCAATACTTTTTTTCTGTGCTACTGCCGTTTGGACAGCTTTTTCTACTTCGCCATGAACGGTACAAGCATCGCCGGCGAATGCGAAATTGGATAAATTTTTGGCAACACCAAATCCGCCAGGGAATATAATAGCGTCATATTCAGCAACATCAAGATTGCTCAATGGTTCAATTTCTCCACGAGCAATGCGAGCTGCTTCAACAAGCACATTTCGGCTTTCGCTTGTTGGCTCGCCTGTCAAATGATTGACGACATGCGCCTGTTCAACATCTGGTGCATAACATTGATATGACGAACCTCTTTTGACTATCGCGTACAATGTCATGGTGGCTTCGTGGATTTCTGCACCATCGTAAACACCACATCCCGACAGGATAACAGCAAATTTTTTGTTTTGTCCCATATTTTTGTTTCTTTATAATTTTGAAAATATAAATTGTAATTTATTTGTTTTGCTATTTATCAGAATCCATATCATGTTGGTATTCACGCCAATAACAACCCAAAAAGTGTTGTATATTTTGTACTCCAATTTTAACGTAAATTAAGGATAAATTGTGAAATTAGAAAAAATAAAAAACAAAAAAGGTGGCTTTGCGACATTTAACCTTTTTTAATATGCTCCCAAGTGAATAAAAACTTATCTGGTATAACATTTGTGCCTTTCACGCATCATTGGCTATTTCAATTGTTTCGTCATGAATTAAGATTACAAAATTTTTTCGTTTTTTTTCAAACATTAAAAACACTATTTATTATGAAAAAAGTTATCACTTTACTATCAATCATTGTAGCTTTTGTTGTTATTGCATCAAGCTGTGGCGGAGGCGGAAACGCAAGAAAAGAAGCAAAACGCATGGCTAAAGAAGGTTGGAAAGTACCAGTAGGTTCGCAACCGATTGAAGCGATGCTTGAAAAATCGTGGGCTATGCAAGAAGAGCTTGACCAAAAAGGGCAAGTAAAATACATAACTTCAGATGGTAATGCTATCGGTGGAAACAGAAATGCTGCTGAAGCTCAGGCAATTGACATGGCAAAGTTTCAACTTGCCGGACTTTTAGAAACAAGAATTGCTGGGCTTGTAAGCCAAAATGTTGCAAACACCGAGCTGTCTGACCAAGAAGCCGAATCTGTTTCGGAAATGGTGCAAAATTCTAAGAATATCATTGCGCAAGAGATTGGTTATGTGCGTCCTATCGTCAAGATGTTTCGTCGTTTAGATAATGGAAATGTTGAGGTAAGCATCAAGCTATTTTACAATGCTGAAGAAGGTGCAAAAATGGCAAAAAAACGTGTCCGTAAAGAACTAAAAGAAAAGCTCAAAACAAACGAGGAAGACCTTCGCAAGTTAATGGGTATGTAGGTTTTAAGGTCTAAGACCTAATTAGTGTTGCTTACGCAATTCTGTAAAACTCGAACTATCAGCAAATTACAGACATGCAAATAAGTAAAAACTTTTGTATGAGTGCTTA
>JAOZMU010000471.1 GCA_029934165.1 Bacteroidales bacterium | reverse complement strand
ACTAAATCAGGCGTAAGCAAAATTATTAATTATTAATTTTCCATTACTTATAAGTTCTGGATAAACAAATAAAAAGCGGTTGGTGCCTTGATGCAGCAACCGCTTTTTTGTTTTATGCAAATTTAATGAGGTTTTATACGTCTAAACCCGAGTCTTCTGTATCTTTGCCGGAGAGTTTGGCGCGAACCTTGCTTTCTAATTCTTCGGCAAGTTCTGGATTGTCCTTAATGAGTTGTTTCACAGCATCGCGACCTTGACCAAGTTTTGTCTCGCCATAGCTATACCATGAACCGCTTTTCTTGACAACATTCATTTCGACACCTAAATCCAGAATTTCGCCAGCTTTCGAGATTCCTTCTCCATACATAATATCAAATTCTGCTTTGCGAAAAGGTGGTGCAATTTTGTTTTTTATGACTTTCACACGGGTACGACTTCCGATGAGTGTGTCGCCATCTTTTAATTGCCCAATTCGGCGAATATCTAAACGTATTGACGAGTAAAATTTTAGGGCATTACCACCAGTGGTTGTTTCTGGATTTCCGAACATGACACCGATTTTTTCGCGAAGCTGATTGATGAAAACAACACAAACGTTAGATTTGCTAATAATTGCCGTCATTTTACGTAGTGCCTGCGACATCAAACGTGCCTGCAAGCCCATTCGCGAGTCGCCCATGTCGCCTTCAATTTCGGCTTTGGGTGTCAAGGCAGCAACAGAATCGACAACGATAATATCCACAGCGCCAGAGCGTATCAGGTGGTCGGTAATTTCTAATGCTTGCTCGCCGTGGTCTGGTTGCGAAATCAATAAATTATCAATTTCTACACCTAAGTTAGCAGCATAAAATCTGTCGAAAGCATGCTCTGCGTCAATAAAAGCGGCAATACCGCCTGCTTTCTGAGCTTCGGCAATTGCATGAATTGCCATGGTTGTTTTTCCTGACGATTCTGGACCATAAATCTCTACTATTCTTCCTTTGGGAAATCCGCCAACACCCAAGGCTACATCTAACGCAATCGAACCAGATGAGATAACTGGTACCGATTCGATAGGCGAATCGCCCATGCGCATAATTGTTCCTTTACCGAATGTTTTATCTATCTGAGATAGAGTTGATTCTAGCGATTTGAGTTTTTCAATCCGAATGTCTTCAGGAGATTTTTCTCTAGCCATTTTTATGTTTATTATTTAATAAAATTTAATTTTTCAGAAATCTGTACTGCATGTTACTTTGCTCCACAAATCTACATAGTGTCTTATTTTTTTATGAAACGTTTAAGCTGTGAATTAGTAACTTACGTTAATAAAAAGCAGAAGAATTTTTGTAAGAGTATTTACAAAACAATTTTCCGTCTGCAAATTTTTCATGGAAACAAATTTCGTTTCACGCAAATATATCAAAAAAAAGCGAAATTTGAACATACCAAACTGAAAAAACAACAATTTTCTTCGATGATTTTTCTGTAAACCACTGGAATGTACGGTTGTGGTAGAGATTGTAGGCTCTGTCTTCGACTGCTTTTGCAAAAAACGCAAGGTGCAAAGCAACCACAAGCGGAAGTCCGTAGTTTGTCCATAAAAAATGTTTTGTGAATTTGGAGTATGTGGTAATAAAATTTTGGGTTTTTATTCAAAAGTTTTCCTATCTTTGTTAAGCACATAGTGCAATTTTATTATGAATTGTTTTGATACTTAGGCTAATGACAAAGAAGTCTATTATTTTTGTATATCTAACTATCTTATTGAATTTAGTATTTTAAAAAAAATTATGAAAAGAAAATTAGTTAATTTATTGGTATTCAGCTTTTTATTGTCGGTGATGTTTTCTTGTGGAAACACTGTTGAAGATAAAACTACGGACGAAAATGGTTCGAGAGAAAATGACACGACCACTGCCAAAAAGGAAGTTGTTGTGGAACAAAAAGAAATTGATTTTAGTAAGTTTGATCATTATGCTACCATACTGACTAAGAAGGATTTGGTGGAAACATTTGGTAAGGAAAATCTAAAAGATGAGATTGCGCTTTATGCAGAAGGGACAGTGGAGAAAAAATCGACAGTTTTGAGAAACCCGAAAAATGCTCATATTGTTACATTTGTTTGGAAGGACGATAGCTCTGATACTGAATGGATTGAGGCTGGTGCGTTTGTTTATGACGAAAACGATGAAGCGACAGTAAGACAAAAAATTGAAGCTGAAAATGGTTTGTTTATCGGTATGCCATTGTTAGAGTTGAAAAAATGGAACGGTAAGGACATCAAGTTTTCTGGCTTTGGTTGGGATTATGGTGGAGCTATTTTTATTGATGATGGTTCTAAATTGTCGAAATCGCCAGTTTCTATTTCTTTAGGAATGGATTCGGACGAGGCAATTGATTTTGTTATGGGTGATGTCGGTTTAAATACAAATGATAGCAGGTTAGAAAAACTTGATATTTTTGTTGCCACGTTTACAATTCATATAAGCAAATAGGCATTTTTTCCGGGTTTTTACAGCAATGTTTCAGAGCCTTGTGGTTGTTAAAACCATAAGGCTCTGATGTTTAATTGTTAACTTTATTTTCCAAATAAATAGCTCGGTTTGCGTCAAACAATTTGCTTTGGAATAGACCTTTTTTGCACTACATGGAAACTATTTACTTTTTTCGAAAGTATTGGCTAAATTTTGAACTTTACCTTAGGCAACAAAAAAAATGATGTGCTATTATAAGCAATTTACACTATATAATATTTTCTGTAACAATCTATGATAGACACCAAATAAAAGCATTGAGTGAAATAGAAAGTTATGCGAGAAAATATCTGTAATTGCAATGACGACAAAACTAATTATAAATCAAGATATTATGCGGAAATTTAATACATCTGGTCCAAATATTCTAAAAGAGCATTATACTATAATGCGTCAAAATATTATTAATAAAGGTTTAAATCTTGTAAAAGAGAAACGATATTTTACAATTTGGGCACCACGTCAAACAGGGAAAAGCACTTATTTTAGGTTGCTTGCAAAGGAATTAGAAAAAGACGGTTATAAAGTGGCTCATATAAATTTTGAAAATTATAAAACAGAAAAGATACAAACATTTATTAGCAGTTTCAAGAGAAATGTTAATGAATTTTGGAATACAAACTATGATTTTGAAACAATACCTGAATTTTTCGAACTTATACAAAGCCAAAAGCGAAAGAAATATGTTTTGATAATTGACGAAGTAGAAGGCATAAATAAAGAATATTTTGGAACGTTTTTACATTCTATCAGAAATGCCTATCATTCAAGAGAAACACATTGTTTAAAAAGTGTAATACTTGTTGGAGTTTCCAATATTACAGGAATTGTGCAAGACAAAGCCAGTCCTTTCAATATCACTGATAATCTGCAAATGCCGTATTTTACAGATGAAGAAACAATGGAACTTTTCGCACAACATGAAACAGAAACAGGACAATTATTTGAGGAAAAAGTAAAGCTAAAAATTAGCGAAATAACAGCAAATCAACCCGGTCTTGTTAATGGTTTTGCATACCGACTTGTTGACACAAATCCGGATAAAAAAACAATAAATTATGATGATTATTTGAAAGTAGAACAATGGTATATTAATCTTGTCATTGATAAAAATATTTCA
>JAOZMU010000470.1 GCA_029934165.1 Bacteroidales bacterium | reverse complement strand
TAGTTGATGTAATAAATTGAATATTAAGGTGTTATAAATCGCAAATGCACCCTCTAAAATACAACATGAAACAAAACACGACGACATATTTTTTTATTTTGGGCGGCTCTCGGGCTTTTCGCTTGTAGTTGCCTTGTGCCTTACGTTTTTGGCAGTACGTTTGGCGGAGCTTCCTACCGGTCGCTCGCCAAAACGCAGCCAAAAAATGCAAGCCACTTCGGCAAGCTACCGCTACAATCCCTGCCGCAGCAGAAGTTCGGAATAAACCGCAACATAATTAAACAACATATTTACTGTATATAAACATAACTTAAATCACATGAAAAAGCTATTTCTAATTGCCGCAACCATTTTCCTAGCCTATCTGACAAGCTATTACACAACAGATGCACACCTAACTCGTCCGATATTTGATTTCGAGATAAACATCAAAAAAATGTTAGACACAGACGATTACACAAACTACGAAGATGAAAACAATGAGGAAACCGAAGAGACAACCGAAGATGAAAGCGAAACCGAATACGCATACCAAAAAGCCGTCAAAAAAATTAAAACCGGCGACACAGACGCTGCATACGAAATACTAATTGGCTGTATCACAGCAAATGACACAATGAGCCGAGCCTATTTTCAATTAGCAGTAATATACGAAATCAGAAAAGAAAAAGAAAAAGCCATCGCGTTTTACACCAACGCAATCGACAGAAACCCAGAATACACCGATGCACTAACAAACCGAGGTCTAATCTACTTCAACAATAAAATATACAAAAAAGCTTACGACAATTTCGTAATCGTAAGCAAGCTACGACCAAACGACCATGGGGCAATGTTAAACACTGGAGTAGCAAGCTATTACAACAACGATATAGAAAAAGCTCTCAAATATTACGGTCGCTCCATCGAAATTAACCCAGAATACGTTCTTGCACTAACAAACCGCTCCTACATTCATCTGATACAAAACAACTTTGCAGACGCACTATTAGACTGCGAAAGCGCCCTAAAAATCGAAACCGAAAATACGATAGCCATCTTCAACAAAGCAAAAGCCCTCGAAGGATTAGGTCGTAACACAGACGCAGTTGCAGCATACACACTATTTCTAAAAAAAACCAGCAATACCAACAGTGGCGATGCACAATTTGCAAAAAACAAAATAAAAAAACTATCTGAGTAAAAATTGTATTGCAAACAAAAAACAATTATTATTTTAACCAAAACAACTATAAAACCAACAAAAACATGGAACGCCACCCAGAATTTAAACTACCAGACCTCCGAAAAGAAGTAAAAGAGTCGCGCCTCTCAGAGGGGCCAGGTGCAATTCGCTCCGACAAAGGATTCGGATTCACCATTTTTCTGATAATCTTATTTCTTTCAGCATACTTGTATTTTTCCAACTATTTTTTCGAGTAAAAGGTAAAACAAGACACCGTTCAAACTTTTTCCGAAAAAAAAAACACCGTTCCGCAAAAAACTCTCAAAAAGACAATAGGCGGCACAAAAAAATCATACAACTAATAATCATAGTATTATCGACAGTCAAAGATGAAATAACAAACAATTATGACGATTTATTAACCCCTGAAAAAATATTTATATATTCGTCTGACAAAAGTTTGTTAAAAAAACAAAATATTTTTACTATCTTTGATAATCATTCAAGCTATTGAAAAAAATCTTGAGATAAAGTTTTATGGCGATTTCCAAAGATCAAGTTGCTCTGTTTATTAGCACAATAAAGAAAGTTTCGAAGTACGATTTTAGCGACTACTCTGAAAAATCTTTCACCCGTCGATTAGAAAAAATTCTAATAGACTATAAAGTCGATTTTCCAGGACTTCTAGCTAAAATAAAAAAAGACTCTACACTATTGGAGCAAATCGTTAAAGACATCACGGTCAACACGACCGAGTTGTTTCGCGACCCCAAAGTGTGGCAAACAATACGCTATCGGGTACTTCCGAAGTTCGAGCACCAAAACATTATAAACATTTGGCATGCTGGTTGCTCCACAGGACAAGAAATCTATTCGATGATGATTCTTCTCAGCGAATTAGGTCTTTTTGAGAAAGCAAACATATTTGCAACAGACATCAACTTAGACGTTATCAATGTAGCCAAAAAAGGCGAGTATAAATTCCGATTTAACATCGACTACTTAGACAACTTTGACAAAGTCATCAAAGAAAACCCGTATAATTACGATGACATAAAAGACGTTGCCTACGAAAAATATTTTGACATTGACAAGGGCAAAGATGTTATACGCATGAAACCATTTCTGAAAAATAAACCACTCTTCAGAAAACAAGATTTGGTGAAAGACGGCAACATTTTTTACACAAAATTTGATATTATAATGTGTCGTAACGTATTGATTTATTTTAATCATGACTTGCAAACCCGGATTTTCGAGATGTTTTATCAAAACCTTTTCACAAAAGGCAATTTGATACTCGGGATTCACGAAAGTATGCTTGGTCCGATTGCGTCTAAATACAAGCGCAAAGGTCTTATTTACGTAAAAAAATAGGCATAAAGATAAACTGCGAGTATATTTTGAAATAATGAAATATGATTTTAAAAAAGAAGCTAAAAAACATAGCGGCAATTGTACTTGAAACTGGTCAATTATTTTTTTCCGTAACCGAAACGAAAAAATAAATGCGTACCACAAGGCTTAGTTGCGTTAAACTAATCGACACTTATCCCAATAAATAACACTATTGTGTTAAATTGCAAATCGTTATATGAGCAAAGCAAACGAATATTTACTCGGAATTATTGATTACCGAAACATCATCAGCTCGTTGCAAGAATATTACAACCTTGACTTTACAAACTACGCCTTCACTGCATTAAAACGAAGGCTGGAATATGTAATAAACGTTAATAATATGAATAATGCCAACGATTTGATTACTCGTTTTCGCGAAGACTCCAAGTTCAAAGAAACATTTTTAGGTAACATATCAATAGACGAAACCGAGATATTCCGAGACCCAGCACTGTGGCGTGAGCTGCGCGAAAATGTCATTCCGAAACTTATTGGAGTAACAGAAGCCCGAATCTGGATGCCAGATGTAACTTCTGGCGATGAATTATATTCTTTAATGATTGTTCTTCGCGAATTAGGATTAGAAAAAAGCGTCAAAGTTATTGCATCTTCGATAGGTACAGAAAACATAGAGAACATCAAAACGCTTCGCTACAACCTTAAAAAGATGGAAGTTAGCATTGCAAATTACAAGCGTTACAAGGGGCGAGCAAATATGTCAGATTATTACATAGCCCGTAACAATGAGGCTGTTCTCAAAGCAGAGCTTATTGAAAAGGTTGAGTTTTTGAACCACGACTTGACAAAAGACAAAGCACCCTCGAAAATAAAAATGATTTTGTATCGGAATAAAATGATTTTTCAAAATAAAAGATTACAAACCAAAGCAGTAAATAAAATATACGATTGCCTTTTACCTGGTGGTTTTTTTGTTATCGGGATAAAGGAATCTTTAGATTGTTGCGATACCAGCAAAAAATTTACTCTTGTCAATAAATTGGAAAATATTTTTAAACGAACAATCTAAGTAATAGAAAATTAATAATTAATAATTTTGCTTACGCCTGATTTAGTTTTAGTTAGGAAT
>JAOZMU010000469.1 GCA_029934165.1 Bacteroidales bacterium | reverse complement strand
ATATATAAATTTTTTTCATCAAAAGTGGCCTCGGTTTATACCAAAGTTACCCGGTAAGGTCTAAGACATATTTTTTATGAAACGTTTAAGCTGTGAATTAACAACTTAGATTAATAAAAAGCGTAAGAACTTTTGTAAGTAATGGAAAATTAATAATTAATAATTTTGCTTACGCCTGATTTAGTTTTAGTTAGGAATTTTTTGGATTAGTTTATTTTTAATCTTTCACTCAGAGTACTTAGAAGTAATCTGAAAGTTAAAAAACAGCGAACAAAAAATTTGTTCGCTGTTTTTGTTTTACATTGGTTGTGCTTCGCGTCGGATTTTTATTGCATAAAATCCCTTTGAGCCTTGCTTGACTTCAAATTTAACTCTATCCAAACTTGTTACCTCGTCTATCAGGTCGTCCTTGTGGAAGAAGATTTCTCTATCGTCCGAATCTCTAACTATAACACCGTGTTTTTTCTTTTTATCGTATTTTTCTACAACACCAGTTTCCATTGTTTCTATTTGTGAGGTGGTTAATAAAACATTAATTACCACAAATATAATAAAAAGTATTTTTATAAAAATATTATTTCTTGACTTTTTCATATCGAAAGTAATTCGGTGTTTTTTTCATTAAATTATATGTGTTTTTTATTAGATTTTACATTGGTGAACACTCAATATAAATACTCGTAAAAATGTTTTTCTTTTGGTCGGGATAAGTTACAAAAAAATAACCTTGTCAAATAAATTTGGTAACATGAACATAATTTAGGTGTAAGCCATTCCGCAATTCACTTATCACAACTTACGCTTAGTAATGGAAAATTAATAATTAATAATTTTGCTTACGCCTGATTTAGTTTTAGTTAGGAATTTTAATGGTTTACTTTATTAAATTCATTTTACTTACTTAGTATAACGCGACAATAATAATAAATAATTTGTAAATTAAAATGATTTTTGTTGCTAAAAACAGTAATATAGGACACTTTTAATGATTTGAAGTTACGTTGTTTCACCAATTAATGTAGCACATAAAGTCCATTAAATAGCGAAGCGATGCTATTGTTAGCCCGCGATGGTAATGAGCTAATTAATCAAGAAATTCAAATTTGCTTAAAGTGTTGTGTGTTACAACGATGCTAATATTGAGAGGGTCGAGGACGTATTGTTAGTGCATCACTAAAAATGATAGCATAAAAAATGTTGCGGTAAATTTTATTTTATATAAACAATAAAATCATACCGCAACAAAAAAGTTATTAAGCCGTTGGCTCATCGTTGTTATTTTTTTCTTCTAAAGCCGCCGTTTTTCCTTGCAGATATTCTGGCAACTCCATTCCGGCTTGCTTAAATAAATCTTGGAATGGTGGTAATGAGCCTAATAGCCCAGATAAAAAGTTGGCTGTCGATGATTGATTACCGTCTTTTCCACTTCCGAGCGTGTCCCAAACAGTAATTTTGTCAATTTTGATGTTTTTGATAGCTTCGACTTGTGTTTTAACAAGGTCTTGCATTTTATCGGTAATCATCAGCATAACAGCATCTTTCGGGTTGTCGCCTGCTGCCGATACAACTTGTTTGAAACCATCGGCTTGTTTGGATAGAACCTCGAGTAAACCTTTTGCTTCGGCTTCCATTTTGAAAAAGACTGCATCTGCTTCACCTTTTGCGATGCGTCTGATTTTTTCGGCATCGGCTTCGGCGTTGATTTCCATTTTTTGTTTTGCTATTTCTGCCGGAACAATAATACTTGCCAGCTGACTTGCCTTGTCTCTCTCGGCACGCCCAAGTTCGGCATCTTTCTCCGATAAATATGCCTCTTTTAGTGAGTTTGCCGAACTTACTTTCTCGGCTGCCGATGCACGTCTTTCGGCTTCGGCTTGTTGCTCGCGTTTGGTTGCATCAGACTCGGCAATTGTTACCATCGCTACATTCTCTCCTTCGACAGCTTTTGCGTTTGCTTTTGCTACATCAATACGTTGATTTCTACTGGCTTCCGATTCTCCAATTTCTGCTTGAGAGTTTGCTGCCGATACCTCGATACGCTCATCTCGTTGTGCATTTGCTTCGCCAATTGCTCCGTCTCTTTCTTTCTCTGCTACAACTTTTTTGGCATCGTTGACAGCCTGTGCAGTTGCCTCTTTACCAAGTGCTTCGATGTATCCGTTCTCGTCAGTAATGTCGGTTACGTTTACGTTGATAAGTTTCAGTCCAAGTTTTTTTACTTCATGCTCGACACCTGCCGACACGTTTGTGAGAAATTTTTCGCGGTCGCTGTTGATTTCTTCGATGTCCATCGTTGCAATAACAACACGCAATTGTCCGAAAATAATATCGGCTGCCAAATCATGAACAGATTCAAGCGTTAGCCCAAGCAAGCGTTCGGCCGCATTTTCCATTACTCCTGGCTCTGTCGAGATACCGACCATAAACCTTGACGGCACATTTACACGAATATTCTGGCGGCTAAGTGCATTTTTTAGGTCAACAACGATAGGTATTGGCGTTAAATCCAGAAATTGATAGCTCTGAATTATTGGCCAGATAAAAGCTGCTCCACCGTGGATACATCTTGCCGATTTGCCAACGCCATCTTTCGACCCAACTTTGCCATAAACAACAAGAATCTGGTCTGAAGGACAACGTTTGTAACGCCTAAATAGCGAATATAATAAAATAAAAATAAACAGTACGGCTAGCACTACTCCAACTACTACTGCCTGTCCTACCAAAAGAACTACTCCAAGAATTGATTGAATCATAACACTTTGATTTTTAAATGAATATTTGTGATGTGGTTGTAATTTTAATTTCTTACTACTATTAATATATTGTCATTAACAATATCGACAACTTTTATCAAACTACCAGTGCGAATTGCCTCAGGTGCATTAGTAACAGCATCAAGGGTGCGCAATGCGCCTTGAACTTTGACTTGCACTTTGCCCATTCCGCTTTTGTTTGCTGGTATTGTCAGATATACATCACCAACAACACCGATAGCATTGTGCATTTGCATCGTTCCGCTATGCGAAAGTTTGCTCATAAAATAATACAATGTCGCCATGATTATCATCATCAAAAGTCCACAAATCAGTGATATTATGAGCGTTACTGTAACACCAAGATTGGCATCTATGCAAGCAAGACCGCTCCACGAGAAGATAGCAAAAAAGGCAATCATATTTTTTACTGTCATAAAATGGAATCCGCCATCGTAGTCCATATCGCCGCCGTGGTCTATGTCGCCATCACCATCGAAGTCTGCATCATCCATATCGCCACCTAAAAAGGAGAGAATCAATTGGATAACAAACGCTAGTGTCGATGGAATTGCAATGAGCCAGTATATTTGCTCTATGACAGATAATCCATCCCACCATATTGAAAAATCAGAAAACATACGCAATAAATTTAAGTTAGAATGTCATGTTTATATCGGTACTCCAAATATAATCATTGTTTACGAAAAATCAAAGTTGTATTAAGTGTTTATCAAAATTATCATCTTTATGATAAACATTATCAGCAAACTGAAAATTATGTTTTTTTTTGATACTCAATGTATAAATTAATTGAGTTTTAACACTTTGACAAATGTAAATATTTTTATTTTTATAAAAATTTAGACTTTGGACAAAATTATTAAAACTAATAAATAATAATCAATTAATAAT
>JAOZMU010000039.1 GCA_029934165.1 Bacteroidales bacterium | reverse complement strand
CAAGCTACCGCTACAATCCCTGCCGCAAAACGCCGTTGTAGCAAGCAGTTTGACAAAACAAACAAATTTTCATGAACAACCCCTGTATTAAAAAGTGCATGGCACTTAGTAAAATGAATTTAATAAAGTAAGCCATTAAAATTCCTAACTAAAACTAAATCAGGCGTAAGCAAAATTATTAATTTTCCATTACTTACGCTTTTTATTAACCTAAGTTGTTAATTCACAACTTAAACGTTTCATAAAAAATAGGTCTAAGACCTTAGCAAGCATTTTAACAAAACAGACAAATTTTTATGAAAAAGCCCTGAAAAAGAATTAAATTAGCAATTTATTAAATGATTTTTTATTTATTTAAACAAAACAAAGATATGCGTAAAATACTCAAATTTTTCATTATTGGTCTTAGTATAATAATTGCGGCTTTTACCTTTTTTTTATGTTATGCTACTTTTACAGACTATCAGCCCGAAGAAAAAATAGTTATAGCCGATAATTCACAAAATCCATCATATTTACAAATTGACTCATCAATTTCCATAACTACATGGAATATTGGCTATTGCGGATTAAATGCCGAAATGGATTTTTTCTATGATGGTGGAGTAAATGTTCGTCCCGAAAAACGCGTTTTAGAGAGCAATATCAAAAAATTGATAGAAAATCTTGACAAATTGGCTAAGTCCGATTTTATTCTATTTCAGGAAGTTGACAGAAAATCGAAACGTAGCTACTACACAGACCAGCTTGATACAATTGTAAAATACACAGAACACTATTTCCCTTATTATGCCAAAAATTACGATGTATTTCACGTTCCATTGCCAATTTCTAATCCAATGGGCATGGTTCAATCTGGATTACTGACGATGAGTAAATTTTTACCAAAAAACTCAATTCGCTATTCTTTTCCAGGAAATTACGCATGGCCAAAAAAAATATTTATGCTAGATAGGTGTTTTTTGGTTAATAGGTATTATCTGCCTTTAGACAAGCAACTTTTGGTTATCAATACTCACAACTCTGCTTTCGATGACGGCTCGCTTCGTAAACAACAGATGGAATATTTACGTGAATTTATTCTTGCCGAGTATAAATCTGGAAACTATGTAGTTGTGGGTGGCGATTGGAATCAATGTCCGCCAGAGTCACCAAAAGATTTTGATGATTATCATTTTGATAAAGAGAATTTTATGCCAATTGAACATGCTTATCTACCCGAAGACTGGAACTGGGCTTTTGATGAGAAACTACCCACAAGTCGTCGGACAGATAGCCCTTACGAGAAAGATAAAAGTAAAACAACATTGCTAGATTTTTACTTAGTCTCTCCAAATATTGAGGTAGTAAGTGTTAAAACAATAAATTTAGAGTTCGAGATTTCAGACCATCAACCTGTTGAGATGAAATTTATCTTAAAAACATCAAAATAAGTATCAATTATGGAACAATTCTTTTCTGGTTATCCTGCTCTTTTTCTGATAATTACAATAGGAATAATTTTCGGAAAATTAAAGTTCAAGGGCATTTCGCTCGATCTTTCTGCCGTTATTTTTGTTGCTCTCGTTTTTGGACATTTTGGCGTTACAATTCCTTCGGTATTTCAAAAAATGGGACTTGTACTTTTTATTTATTCTATTGGTATTCAGGCTGGTCCGGGCTTTTTCTCTTCATTTAACAAAAAAGGATTGAGCATAGTTTTACTAGCTGTTATTTTAGTTATTTCGGGAGCAGCAACCACTATCGGATTGATGTATCTTTTTGATATTGACCATAAAATAGCTGTCGGGCTGTTTGCTGGTGCGCTCACGTCAACTCCCGGACTTGCCGCGGCGATTGAGAGTACACAGTCTGAACTGGCTTCTATTGGTTATGGAATTGCATATCCTTTTGGTGTTGTTGGGGTTATAATATTTTTGCATCTTATCCCACGTGTGCTTTCGATAAACATAAAAACAGAAGAAACAAAATATGAGGCAGATATAAAAGATAGTTTCCCAGAAATAGACCATAAACATTATATTGTTGAAAATGTGAATATTATTAATAAACCTATTTTTGAGCTTAAAGTTAGGTCGATGACTGGTGCTAATATTTCGCGCGTAATGCATAATGACTATGCCTCAATTCCAACGGCAAACACAATACTACACAAGGGAGATGTAATCCGTGCTGTTGGTACAGAAACTGCGCTAGATAAAATTCGATTACTAATTGGAAACGAAACCAAACAAAAAATTGAACTCGAAAAGAAATCCGAAGTACGTTGGGTGCTTGTAACAAACAAAAATATTGTCAATAAAACACTGGCACAGTTGAACTTATTCAATAATTATAATGCAACAATAACGCGTATTAGACGTAGTGGTATCGACATTACCCCAAAATTATCGAGCCACATTCGCTACGGCGATAAATTGCTTGTTGCTTGCCAAGGAAATATGTCGCAGGTAACGAAACTACTTGGCAATGAGGATAAAAAGCTATCAGAAACAGACTTTTTACCTATTTCGTTGGGAATTGTTCTTGGAATTATAGTAGGAATTATTCCAATACCTTTCTTTGGCGGTTTTTCGTTTAAACTTGGCTTGACAGGCGGAATATTGATTACAGCGTTAGTTTTAAGCTGGCTTGGAAAAACAGGACCAATTATTTGGAACGTATCAGGTCCTGCAAATCAACTTCTTAGGCAGTTAGGTTTATTACTTTTTCTTGCAACCGTAGGCACAAATGCCGGCGCAAATTTAGTAAAAACAATTACTGAATATGGTGCTACACTTTTTTCAGCTGGCATTGCTATTACATTGATACCAATGATTTTATGTACAATTATTGGATACTATTTTTTTAAGACAAATTTCCTAACATTATTAGGTGCACTAACCGGTGGAATGACAAGTACACCAGGACTAACTGCGGCTGGCTCGTTTAGCGAAACAGATGCAGCAAATATCTCTTATGCAACGGTTTATCCGGTGGCGATGGTTATTTTGATTGCCTGTACACAATTAATTTCAATGTTGTAACGTTTTTTATGTGATATATTTTTCAAATTGAATCTAAATTAGATAAAAATGAAAATTAACGTTTTATTGATACTTTTATTTGCTTTTAGCATTTCTTCGTATGCGCAAAAGAAAAAACAACCACCAAACAATTGGGACAACAAGTACTACGAAACCGCCAAAACTGCCGCCAATATTGATTACATGACCGAAGAGGAAAAAAATGTGTTTTATTATTTGAATCTTGCACGGATGAACCCCAAATATTTTGCTAATACGTTTGTAAAACAAAGCATTAAGGGAAAAGCAAATTCATACGAAAAATCGTTGCTCAAAGAGCTTCGGAAAATGAAACCAATGCCTGTCCTCGAATTTGATAAAGAGCTTTGGAAGTCGGCAAAATGCCATGCCATCGAATCGGGCAAAAGTGGTTACGTTGGACACGAACGAAAAAATTGCAACTCGACATTTTCTGGCGAATGCTGCTCGTATGGCACTGAAGATGGCTTAGGAATAGTTCTTCAATTACTTATAGATGAGGATATTCCATCGCTTGGACATCGACGAATTTGTTTAGGCGATTATACCAAAATGGGAGTTTCCATAAAACCACACAAAACATATTCGATAAATGCAGTTTTAAATTTTGACTAACATAATACCTTAAATGCCTAGCACTTTTTAATATTGAGACAACGATTTACTATTTGACTGAAAATCAACAACAAACAGCAAATAATGGTATAGGTTAATTAAATCTTCGTTTTAATAATAACTACTATCCCGAATTGAAACCACGTTCAATTCAGGATAGTAGTTTTTTTGTTTTAAATTTTAATATTTAGTCCCGCCAAAAAATGAAAACCAGCCTGTGGAAAATAACCATCTATTTGATTGTGTTCGACACCATAATAATAGCGATAAACCCAAGCATTTGTCTCATATTCGGCGTTGAAAATATTATTCAAACTTAAATTTATTGCCACTTCTTTAAAAAGTTTGGTTTCAAATTTATAGCTTAAATTCAAATCTGTTGTTGTGTACGCATCTAGCATTCGGCTGTCATTCATTGTGTTATCAATATATTGAGAACCGACATATTTTGTTAGTGCCGAAATTTCAAAATTATTTATTGGCATGACAACAATCTCGCTTGCAGCCGTTATATTTGGCGAAAACGACAAGTCGGTTGTCCCTAAATAGCTGACGTTCTGCACATAATCGTCCCAATCGTCAACATATTCTGTGAAATTTTCAATCCTGTTTTGGCTAAGAGTTGTATTTGCTGTCCACCTGAACCATTTTGTTGGACTTATGCCTGCTATTAGCTCAATACCAGCTCTATAACTATCAGGAACATTCGCCAAAATGGCTGCTCCGACATCATTAATTTCGCCTGTCATAACAAGCTGGTCGGTATAATTCATGTAATAAACATTGGCATTGAACGAAAAAGATTGAGTATTCATTCTAAATCCCGCCTCGTAATCGTGAAGTATTTCAGGTTTTGGTTCTACATCGGTTTTTGCATCACGAAAAGCTCCTCGCGATGGCTCTCGATTGGCAACCGCAAAAGATGTGTATATAACTTTGTTGTTGGTTAAATTAACACTAAGACCGATTTTAGGATTTATAAAATCGAAATTTGTACTCATTGTCAAGTCTTTAAAATCGTCGTGAACCCCCATTATTTCGTAATCTATATGCCGATATTGAATATCACTCCATAGATTAAATTTTTCAAATAAGGTATAATTCATTTTATAAAAAACATTGAAATCGGACTTTGTACCATCGTTTTCGTACCATTTTCTTGCAGGGTTTCCATTTGATGCAAACTGCGCCCAAATTATGCGTCCGTAATGTCCGCCATCATATTTGTTCCATGCTCCGCCAAGTGTTGCCGAGAATTTTTTGTTCGGATTGAACTCTAAAGAATATGTAAACCCATAAAAATTATTGTTTAACCATTTTCTACGAATTAAATCTGTCGATTCAATTGTATCTGAGCCTATTATAGCATTTTCTAAGCCATAATCTTCAAAGTCGTCATTTGCCTTAAACTGCTCATAATAGCCCTCGCCGTGTGTATAATGCAAAGCCGTACTAAACTGTAAGTTTTGGGTCAGTTCGCGCGAGTAATGTAACTGATAATGAGCCTGTTCGTAATGGTCTATCTCGTTTTCATAAGTATAACGGTTATACGTCCTACTATCGGAATTTAGCATTTGTTGCGTTTCTTCTTCCGAATATAAATAATGGTCTTGATAACGCATCATGCCTTCGTAGTCGTTTTCGAGACGAACTTTCGGAACACCATTCCACGCCTGATAAGTTTCCTCTTGTCCTGAAATAATGTTAAATTTCAGCAGATTTTTTTTATCGTAATATGAACCAGATAGATAGAATGATTCTAAATCTGACCAAGCTCGGTCTATAAATCCATCGGAATGAATTTTTGACACACGGGCATCAAAGGCAAACTTGTTGTTTATCAACCCAGTACCGGCTGCAAGATTAGTTTTCCATGTGTTAAAAGACCCATACGAGGTGGATATTTGTGAGTATGCTTCTTTGTTTAATGCCAACGTGCGTAAATTGACGGACGCACCAAATGCAGCAGCTCCATTTGTCGAACTTCCTACACCGCGTTGAACTTGAATATCTTCTAACGAGCTGCTAAAATCTGGCATATTGACCCAAAAAACTCCATGCGATTCGGGGTCATTAAGAGGTATTCCGTTGACAGTTACATTAATACGAGTTGCGTCTGAACCACGAATTCTGAAACCCGAATAGCCTACTCCAGCACCAGCATCTGACGACGACACAACCGATGGTACCATGCTGAGAATGAAGGGAATATCCTTTCCTGTATTTCTTTTTTGTATTTCTTCGTTGTCGATTTTTGTGTATGCGACTGGTGTTTTCATGTCGGCACGGATTGCAGACACAATTACCTCATCTGTAAGTATATCCGATGGTGATAATTGAATATTAATATCTAAATCAGAATTTACATTTATTTCATTAATGTAGGTGTTATAACCTAAAAAACTCACTTTGAGTTTGTATTTTCCGTTAGAAATATTACTCAGCAAAAAACTTCCGTTAGGGTTTGTAATTGTACCAAAATAGGCATTTTCGAGAACAACGTGTGCGCCGGGAATTGGCACTTTATTTTCGTCAGAAACAATGCCTGTGACAGAATTTTGCCCATAAATTTGTGTGCAAATAAAAAATAAAATGGTAATAAAAGTTACTCGCTTCATGGTGTAATTTATTTAGTTAAATAAAACGAAACGAGGGAGTTACTACTTCCTGCGACAGCATTACCTGCATCAGGTTCAAAGGGTATAATCTCAGCCCGTTATATTAAGGCACCCCCGTTTTCAAAATGTCAGGACAAAATTAAAATCTTTAACGACTTTGTCAAAAGATAAAATAGAATTAATTACAAAAAAAGAGGACATCTTTCAAGCATGAAAGGCAAATTTAAATAACGTGTTGATATTATGCAATATACAAAACATGATATAATTGACACTTTTTTCAACACAAACACTGTATTCGTCTGGTTATTTATACTTTACGTTGTGTTTTTAGAATAAAAGTGTCAACTACCCTGAAACATGTCAATATATGCGTTTTTTTGAGGAACCAAAAAAGGAGGCAAGCAAAAAAACATTTCAAAGTAAAGTATCGTAATGATATTTAACGAAATTTACAAAATACGCAACTTTCTATAAATCAAGTAACCAAACTGTCAGGAGCTAAAAAGACGCATTAATTAATGCGTCTTTTTATTTAGTGGCGGTCTGGACGAGACTCGAACTCGCGACCACATGCGTGACAGGCACGTATTCTAACCAACTGAACTACCAAACCGTTTTTATTTCAATTGCTCTGCAAAGATAAGGCAGTTTTTTTAATCTCCAAATATTTTTCTTAGTTTTTTTGAAAAAAAGAAAACAGAACCCTGCCATAAATTCTAACCTGCTGAAAATGTTTGTGTTCCGAAAAATCATTTTTCGATGAATGTTCAACGATAACCATAGCTTCGGGGTTTAAATTGTCGTTATTAAAAATAATGTCTGGAATTTCGTGCAAATTTTCCATGTCGAACGGTGGGTCAGCAAAGATTAAATCGTAATCTAGTGCACGATTTTTCATAAATTTCATTGCGTTGGTAGTAATAACATAAAATGGATAGTTTTTGAAAATTGTTTTCGCAGTTTTTTCTATGAAAGCAGCATATTTTTTACTCAATTCGACAGCCGTTACCGAGCGACATTCTCGCGAAGCAAACTCGTATGAAATGCTGCCCGTGCCAGAAAACAGGTCGAGTACGCGCAAATCTTCGATGTCAAAATTGTTCTCAATAATATTGAACAGGCTTTCTTTTGCAAAATCTGTTGTTGGTCTTGCCTTAAAAAATTTTGGCGGTCGGATTTGACGGCTGCGATGTGTTCCTCTTATTATTCGCATAGTTGTAATTCTCTGGTAATTAGACGTGTGAAAACAATCGGCACTTTTAGCACTATATCAGCCAAAATACTGGCTTGGAACAAAAAACCATTGGCTATGCAAGGTTTATCAAGCCCGAAAGTTGCCGAGCTACTTTTTTATCAATCTTTTCGCTCAGTTTAATATTTTTGTTTACATCGCAAAATTCGATATTTGCAATATAACGTTTTAGTAAAATAAAAACAGAACTCTCTGCGTCTGGCAGCCCTGAAATTTTGAGAGAATCGGTTTCGCGATTTGCATCTAACTGCTTGTAAACGTTTAGTATATGATACAAAATATCGGTTTCGCTATTATAAGCATACGTATTGTGCAAGGCAATTTTTTTTCCTCGACAAGCAGTAATCCCGATGAAGTTATCGTTAGAAATTGTCAAGTTTATTGATGTTTTGTTGTTTTCTGGAGCTTGCTGAATTTTCGAAATAGAATCGTGATAATATTCAACTTGGTCAAATTGTTTGTCGATTTTATTTTTCACATTTTCAGGCATAACAAACAAGCAAACTGTCTGAAATTCAGTCATTATACTAGAAACAATCGTATCCGATTCCGAAATGATATGATTAAAATTAAAGAATGTTCTTTCGTCTTTTTTCGTATAAATAGAAATTGGCACTAGGGTTACTTTTGGAGTAACAAAAACGATTTTTACGTTTTTGTATTTACGTTTTAATTGTGCGTCATTTTTCAAAATGTTGCTTACCTTATCAAATAACATACGGTTATTCAGCACTATATCGAAGTTGATATGTCTCAGTACAACGACTTTTTTGTTGACGGTATCAAATATAGAAACCGAAATTCCACGATGCGATAGTTTTATTGATAACTCGTAAATAGTTGATTTATTGGCAGCAAAGCTATTGTCCGAATAAAAGAAATTTTCCATGTTTTTTTATTTATGCACACAGTGCTAATTATTAGGAAAAATATTATGTTGATTTTCAGGCTGATAACAACTCGAAAAGTGTCGTTTATTTTTATACGCTTGTTTAATTATATGCACAAGCACTAAAAACAAAGATAGAAATAAATTTTACAATTGTGAAGGAACAAACCTTGTTACCGATTTTGCTTTCGTTTTATTCTCAAATGAAACTTCCTTTTAATAAAATTTGGTTACTTTTGTTAGTCGCAAAAATATTTCTATGAGCATAAAAATAACATCACTTATTCTTTTTGCAACAGCTTCGGTTGTTTTTTCCTGCTGCAATTCAAAACACACTAAAAATAGTTTTGACTATGAGAGCTACGAGTATGTACGAGGTTTTGAGGGCGAACAGTCTGACAAAGAGACAGATGAGTTATATTATTTCCGGTTTACATTTGAGGGAGTGAAACACGAATTTTCCATGGCAACAGCTATGTATGACACTGAAAAAGAGGCTTTTATAATCACTGCAACATCTCTGGACGTTGATGAAATTGGCGATTCGATAATTATCTCGTTTCCTCATCAATTGTCAAAAAAATATTTTCTTGATAGAGAAAAAAACGCAAGCCTATATTTCCGCTGCGGGTACAAACGATACAGAACAGATAGGTTCTATCTCATTGTAAAAAAGGACGCTGCAAATACAGAGTTGATTAAAGGACGTTTTAGTGGAGTCTTATTCGACACAACGACAAATTATCCTGTAGAAATCCGAGAAGGACGATTTTCGCTTTTTATTCCAAATTAAAATGTTATAAAAAAAGCTGCTACCTAAGTGGCAACAGCTTTTTTTATTCTTTTTCAAACTATAATTTTTCGATTGCTTCTGATGGGCAAACATCGACACATTGTGGTTCGTCAAAGTGTCCCTTGCATTCAATGCAAGTTTCAGGGTCGATTACATAAATATCATCTCCTTCAGAAATTGCATCTACTGGGCATTCTGGTTCACATGCTCCACAGCTAATGCAGTCTTCGTTTATTTTCAACGCCATAGCTTGTTTTGTTTAAAGTTAATAAATCTGTTTGTTGAATTATAAGTAACACAAAAGTAAATATTTTTTCAAATAATAAGTTCTATCAGCCTATTTTTTTATAAAATTAAGACATTTTTATCTCCAACATTCGCAAAAAAATATAGATAGATTTTGAAACATGAATATTATCAGGCGTAAGCAAATTCATAATCCACTAAAGGCTTTTCGTCCAGCAAAGTTAGCTCTCCAAATGCGGATTTGTGCATTTGCAAACGCAATCAATAATATAGCTAAGGCTCACGTGTTTAAGAGAGTAGTAGGTATTTTTTCCTTCTCGTTTTGATGTCAACACACCTTTGTCTTTCAAGATACCCAAGTGGTGAGATGTCGTCGATTGCTCTATCTTTAGCAACCTGTGTATCTCGGTTACAGATAGGCGTTTACCACCATCGAGGTAACTCAGAATAGCAATGCGAATTGGGTGTGCTATGGCTTTTAGCATTCCAGCCGCTTCTTCCAACTGCTCTACGTTGAGGTCTGTTAATTTCATGGTTTAATCTTTTGGCTGTAACACCATTATTTGGTGTGGCTTGTATCTGTCCCGACAATAATGATAATTTTTTATGAACAAACCCTGCATTTCGTATAAACACATAGTGCCTACAAATCATCGCGAATACCGATGAGCATTTCGCGAATGTTTTTGAGGGTTTTTATAATCTCAAAATTATGCGTAGTGTCTTCTTTGTTTTCTTTGAGTTTTTTCTTTGCTCCTTTGAGTGTCATGCCACGCTCTTTTACGAGGTTGAATATCAGGTGAAAATTTTCTACATCGCTTTTCGTAAACATACGGTTTCCCTTTTTGCTTTTTCGTGGTTTGATAATAGAAAATTCCTTTTCCCAATAGCGTATCAATGACGTATTTACACTAAACATATCGGCTACTTCGCCGATGGAATAATATAATTTTTCAACCTTATTTTCTTTGTTTGAATTATCTGCATTTTCCGTCATACTATTTTCTTGTGGTTTTCTACTGCAAATTAAGATAATTTTAGCATAAAATCTTAATTTGTTTTTGTTTTTGCTATTTCGTGACTGTTATTATTCCATCGTCCGAAATTACAAGTTTTGCCTCAGGAATATCTTTTGTTGTTAGTTCGCGTATTTTTTTTATAACTCGTTTTTTAGAGTCTATTTGAGGTCCTTTCCCTTTCACTTGGTAGGTTGGCACTATCTCGCCACTTAAAAATCGTCCTGTTTTATCGGTAAATACTTTTATTATTGGGGCAATTCCGCTTACGCCATTGATATTTATTCGACTATAAGTAACAAAATTACCCATGCTATAACAAATAAAACGCTCCTTGTAAATATCAATTGCGCGGGTTACATGTGGTCCGTGTCCGAAAAGAACATCTGCGCCTGCGTCAATCATTTTTCGTGCAAAATTGTAAACATTTCCACGATTTTCGCCATAGAAAAATTCGGTTTTACGTGTTACGTGCTGATGCCTACTTCCCTCTGCGCCACCATGAAACGACACAATGACAACATCTGTTTTGAGAGATAATTCGCGAACAATATTTTGTGCAGCTTTTATTTTACGAATATCGCAAGTGCCTGAGTTAGGCGCAAATGCACAAAAACCATACTTTACACCATTGTTTTCATAAATTGTCGTTGGACAATCGACCAAACCAGCATATTTCATTCCGTTTTCTGTAATGAGTTTTTTGGTATTTACGCGTCCTTTATGACCAAAGTCGCTTGTGTGATTATTGGCAAGGCTCAGTAAATCGAATCCAGCATCGGCAATGCAAGGCATGAAAGAATCTGGCGTGCGAAAGGCATAACAAACCGTTGGGTCGGAGCATTGCTTGACAGTGCCTCCTTTGTTGAGGAAAACGCCTTCAAGGTTCCCAAAAGTTACATCGCCACTCGAAAGAACATCTTTCACATAGCTCAACAATGGTGTACAGTCCTGTCCCTTAGGCAAATGAGCCGCAGATGGGTAGTTTGTTCCCAGCATCATATCGCCGACACCTATTATTGTCAGTGTGTCTGCCGTTGTTTTGACAGAGGCGATAGCCATTGTGGTTTCTTTGCTTTTAACAGGTTTTTTCGTTTGTTCTTTTGTCTGACTTGATGCTGCTTCAACAGAATCGACTTGGTTACAGGAGCTTAAACTCGAAAAAGAAATTACGGCTGCAATAATTAGCAGTAGAAGTGGTTGCTTGTTTTTTTGAGACATTGTGTTTAATAAAAAAGTGAAAATAATTATTTTATTCTAAAGTAAAACTTTATACCATGTCGGTATCTATAAGTATTCTTACAAAAGTTCTTACGCTTTTTATTAACCTAAGTTGTTAATTCACAGCTTAAACGTTTCATAAAAAATAGGTCTTAGACATTATATAGCAAATTAACTATTTTGATAAGCAAATTTAATTGTCTTTTCTAAAAGCGGCTTGGTGTTAATCCATTGCCTGCCCGCTACGCATTGATTGTTCTATTAAAACATCGTATTCTTGCGGACTTAAATCGTTGAAAAAATAATTTATTGGGTTTACATCTTTACCTTTCACATGCACTTCGTAATGAAGGTGCGAGCCAACAGATTTTCCTGTGTTTCCGACTAATCCGATTACTTCGCCACGCTTGATTTTTTGCCAAGTACGTACATTTATTTTACTTAAATTTGCGTACACAGTTTTGTAACCAAATCCGTGTTTTATTTTAATATATTTTCCAAATCCTCGGTTTTCATTTCCAATTTTTACGACTGTTCCATCGCCTGTTGCGTAGATTGGCGTACCTATTGGTGCAGAGAAATCCATTCCATGATGAAAGGTGGGAGTTTTATAAATCGGGTCAATTCGAGGTCCATAGCCATAAGGTACATGAAGCAAATCGGAAGTTTTGACGGGCTGAATTGCAGGAATACTTGTCAACATTTTTTGCTTATCTTTCACTAAATCAATAACTTCGGCGTAAGATTTGGTCTGCACATAAATTTTTTCTGTAAGTTTGTCAAGACGTGTCAGTGTGTTTTTCATTATTATGGGAAATTGCTTTCCTTTGAGATTTTTAAAACGCTTTGTACCACCGACACCAGCTATGCGCATGGCTTTTGGTATTGGCTCTGCTCCAAAAATTGCTCTATATATATTGTCATCGCGTTTTTGAATATCGTCTATCACTTTTTCGGCTTGATAGAAACGCTGGTTTATTGCCTCATATTCGCCACGAAGCAATTCATTCTCTTGTGTCAGAGCCTTTTCTTGCGGCGTTTGAACTATGTTTGTGTACGATGCCAATAAAAAAAGCGACACACCAATTATAAAACTTCCTACCAATCGAAGTAAGATTTTTTTTGCAAATTTCTCAATTGAATTTGTATCTTCTTTACTGATACTCAGTGTTTCTGGATTGAAGTAAAAATTTTTATGTGCCATAACATACTTTTTAAGATGCAAAGTTAAAAATATTTTCCTTATTCCAATATGTATGACATTTCCAATGTATAAAAACATATTGCTCTAATAATCAATAGTTTAAATAATTTTTGCGGGTTTTACAAGGCGTTGATTTACAGGCGTTTACAAAACGTAATTTAAAAATATCATACATATTGTTATTCTACCGTTTTTTGTTGATTTGGAATAAGTCTCTCAAATTCATATATTTACTAAAACAAATAAGATATGAACCGAGGGACTTATAACAAAGGTAATAAAATTGAAAGGTATCAGTAGAAAACAAAAAGATAATTCTTAGTGCCCTGTACTTTTTAATATTAAGACAACGATTTACTATTTGACTGAAAATCAGCAACAAACAGAAAATAATGGTATAGGTTAATTTAATCTTCGTTTTTATTGTTCTGAAAAGTCGGAAAAAAATATTTAAATTAAGCACTTGAAATACATTATTTTCGTTTTATTATAAATTGAATGATAGCACTAAACAACTAATGCTGTTCTAAAAATCATTTCTACTTTTTGTATCT
>JAOZMU010000468.1 GCA_029934165.1 Bacteroidales bacterium | reverse complement strand
TGTTTGTTGCAGATTTTCAGTCAAATAGTAAATCGTTGTCTCAATATTAAAAAGTAATGTCTAAGACCTATTTAATGTTGCTTACGCATTTCTGCAAAGTTCACTTAATCAGCAAAATATGAACAAGTAAATATGTAAAAACTTTTGTATGAGTGCTTACATGGGATTTACAACAAATCCGAATTTCATTTTTTCTATTTTTTATTCGAAAATAAATTTAAGTAAATAGGCAAATGGTCGCTGTAACCCCCCAAATATCTAAACCCTGAATATGTTCTAAATGGTTTAATACCAATGTTTTGTTCGTCTTGCTCAAGTAAAAAATCATTTCTATAGATATGAAAATCTTGTGGCGAAGTACGTAGTTGCGCCGTCGGTTGCAACATCGCTCCCGAAACAATAACTTGGTCTAATACACCCCAAATAGTGCCGTGTTTATGCGTACCAATATCTTGATTTTCTTGCAAATATACCGACAAATTATACAATTCATTCGGTACAATAGTATCATAATTTCCCTTTGCATCTAAAACATCTGTCAGGCTTTTGTTATCCGGATAATCGTTTAAGTCGCCCATAATCACGATATTAGCATTTTTATTTATCGCAAAAAGAGAATCGACAGCTCCACGCAAAACCGAAGCAACATAAAGCCTACTTGGCTCAGATTCAAGTTGTCCGCCCCAGCGCGAAGGCCAGTGATTGACAAAAACATGCAGCGTATCTTTCGTCGAGGTGATACCACCTACGTAAAGAATGTCGCGTGTTTTTCTGTCCAAGTTAAAAGGGAATTGAATTTCAATCGCTCGGTAATTATACGGCTTGAATTTTTCCTTTAGGTATAAAAGCCCAACATCTATTCCACGTTTGTCGGGCGACTCCTTGTGAATTATCCGATAATTGGCTTTTTTGAGAGGCGAATACTTGACCAATGTTTTCAAAACACTACGATTTTCTATCTCACAAATTCCAACTATGGCAGGAAACTCCCATTCGCCGACTGCCGCAATTACCTTAGCTATTTTATTGCGCTTGTCGTAAAAACGATACGAAGTCCACCGACGAGTTCCTTCGGGAAGAAATTCGTGGTCTCTCTTTGTGGTATCATCTTCCGTATCGAAGTAGTTTTCAACATTATAGAACATTATCCTAAAGGATTCTGGGTTTGTTTTGCTTTGCGACAAAGTACCCGATTGGTCAGCTGGTTTGCACGAAAATATGGCTACAGAAAATATAATGCAATAAAATAGCGCGTAAAAACGATTTGTCATAAAATAAATAGTTAATAAATTAAACTAATGAAAATACACCTACATTCAAGAATAAACTTTGAGCTAAAATCCATGTTTTTTAAGGCAATCAACGTATTTCATATCCGAGACTAAGATGTGCGAATTTAGCCAGTCCTTCAAAAAATTAATCAAAGCAAAAGTCAAGTTTCCAGTCTTATTTTCAAAATCTTCCTTCAACGACTTAGCTTTAAGCACGAAACTGTTGTGTTCTTTTTTATGCTCTGCTGTGTATATGTAATTTGTATGGGCAAACATTTTCTCTTCTGTGCTAAAATGCAGAGCTGCATAATTGTACATACGTGTAATTACATCTAAAATTCTATGGTCAAATATTTTATGATAAAAATAAGTGTATAATTCGTTGATAAAACCCACAAGCTCTTGGTGTTGCTTATCAATTATGGTTATGCCAGTTTCCAATCTGCTTGTCCATTTTATAATGATTAGATTTTTCATCTGCTATGCTTTTTTTGATGTATTATGCTTATATTTAACCATTTATACTGCCTTGCCTGTAACTTATCCAATAATAGTATTGTGAATATTGAGTTTTACAAAAGCCTTCATAACTGGATTTGTGAACCTAAACCGATATTTTTTTGCTGTTCCAACTTTTGTCAGAATGAAGCCACGTTCCTCCTTGCAGAGCATACCAAGATTATACGCAATAGATTCTCTCTCGGCATTTTGTTTTGTAATCCGATTATATTCACGTAGAATATCGCTTGTGCCAAAAGAGTTTTCACTATCCACTTTCGATAAAGCACAAGAAAACAGCACATCTTGAAACTGATTTTGTCTTCGCGCTGATTTGACGGCAGCCGCAAACGAACTTTTTATGCTATGGTTAGAATCTTCGATGCTGTATTTTATCGCTACGTTTAAATGCTCGCCAGTGATTATTGGCGAATTAGATGAAATTGCCCGTTTTGCAGCAAATTTACATAACAAATGTACGTAATGCGGAAAGCCAGAAGCATACTCAACAGTTTTGGAAATAAAATCGGCTTCGGCTTTAAGTTGCAGAATATCAAGACTATTGTAAATTATTTCGGCTATTTCTTCCAAGTTCATCAAAGGCATTTCAATTTGTCGAACACATCTTTCAAGCGAAGGATGCTCGCCAATTAGCTTAGTTACGCTGTCGGCTATTCCGATAATTATTATCGTAATATGCGGATTGTTGTCGGATAATACTTTGATAGTATCAGCCATTTTTATTTTCGTCTCTTCGTCCGAAATACTGTCGAACTCATCAAAAATAAAGAGAATATTATCCGGAATATTTTCAAAAATAGCTTCAACATCAGATGCGTCTGGCGACTCGACATCTGGCAAGTAAAGTTCTATGATTGAATTTTCGGGCTTGGTGTTAAAACCGACAGGTTGATTTTGCGCAACAAAACGTATTTTTTTCAACGCTTTTTGCCAAATAGTTACAAAGTTATCTGTTCGGTTGCAAGTTACTTTTGCGATGCTAATATTTTCAAAAATCATTGATAAAATATTAGCCAACGATGTTTTTCCAACGCCACGTCCACCATAGATAACTCCGTGGTGTCCACGCTCTTCGATAATATCTCGAACACGGGCTATTTGTGTTCTTCGACCGATAAAAAGTTCGGTGTTTTCTATCGGTGCAGATGGACTAAAAACCTCGTATAACAGTTGGATTTTTTCTTCGTTTGTTTTCATGACATTTTGAATATTAATGTAAGATAAATTACTTGGAGCTATTCGCAAAACACAAACGAACTTAGATAATACGCAGAACTATAATTTGTGTCTATGTTAATACTTATTTGTTTTTAGCATAACCAATACACAACTGGTGATGGCTTCGATACCATTTTTTGTTAGCAAGTCTTCAAGTTCGCAATTATAAGTTCCCGGGTTGAAAATTAATCGTTTAGGGCGCAAGTTAAGTATATAATCGTAATATTCTGACTGATGCTTTTTGCCAATGTATAAAGCCACAGTATCAATATCATCACAAATGGGTTTATTCATCACAATTTCAACTCCGTCTATATTGCCACTGCGTCCACCGATAGCAATTACTGGGTGATTGTATTTACGCAGTAATTTTACTGCCTCATTTGAAAACCGCGATTCGTTTGGACTTGCGCCAATTACTAATGTTTTTTTCATTGGTTCGTGTTTTCGGTAAAATTTTTTCCATGCTTTTTAGTGAAAGCGTGGAGTGTTTTTTCAACTAAAAGTAACTATTTTTTTTGAATATCTCAGAATTGATGTTGAAATTTATTTTCATTAACCTTATAACAACCTTAATTCCAGAGAGTAAGAAACAAAAAGCAAAAAGCTGAATCCTGCTTTTTGCTTTTCGTAAGGTCTAAGATCTATTTTTTATGAAACGTTTAAGCTGTGAATTAACAACTTAG
>JAOZMU010000038.1 GCA_029934165.1 Bacteroidales bacterium | reverse complement strand
CTAAAACTAAATCAGGCGTAAGCAAAATTATTAATTATTAATTTTCCATTATTAATTATTAATTTTCCATTACTTAATGAATATTTTTGCTCTGAATATTTTTTCATTCCCCTTTTTGTCCACAACCCTCAATTCAAAAATGTGTCTGCCAGCATCAATCCTACTATCATCAATTCGATAACTAATTTTTTTCTTCTTTTTGTCATATTCAAACAAAACCCAATTATCATCTATTCTTCCATCGTAACTTTCTATGCCAGAGAGATTATCATCTATTTTGAAATTAATTATACCCCCCATCAAAAATTGCTTTCCAGTATAAATATTCAAAGCTTTAACTTTTGGCGGAACAGTATCTATTGTAACAACGTATCGCCCAAATTTACGTATTTTTGTGGTTACAAAACCTTCAGCCCATTCACCACCAACAGAAACAAACCGATTGTATCGGTTTAATCTGGATATTAATAACTTACTGCGGTATTTTTTAGCAACAGAATCTGCTTTAATAGAAATAATTGCCGATTTATGAAGCGGTGTATATTGATTATGAATTTTGTAAATATCAGAATAACAGTGTGCTATGCGCTTTCCTTTACCATAATAAAATTCCAACGTATCATACAATGCATTTTTTGGTATTATAACAGATAAATCACTTGTAATAAGTCGGTTAATTTCAGAATATTGAAAAACCTTCCGCACAGGTGTTTTAACAATTTTAGGTTCTACTTTGCGATTTTCAACAACAAAATTAGCCGTTGAAACATTGTTGCTTTCGTCTGTGGCAATAATACTTATATTATGTTTTTTAGTATCATTAAAACTAATTACCCCAGTATTTTTATTATTGCCATAAATACTTAATTTATTATTTGGCTGGATATAACATTTGGTAAACCATTTTTTATTCCTACGATATTCTTCGTAATCTGTAAGACTATTTATGTAAGCCGTTTCATCGAAACTAAATTCATTGGTTTTATGTGAGTAAACAACCTGACTATCAACCACTACCGATAGTTTGTAAATACCAAAACGAAACCTTGAACGGTTCATAAAATCGTTTGCACGTATTCCAACAGCAAAATTACCACTAACTATTGGCACTACATTGTTTGCTAGTTTATACGAACCATTAGCACCCGAAACAGCAAATATCTTCTTCGCATGTTTTAAGTCGATAGAACTATTTTTATCAATCGGATAAAGACTTATTTCATAGATAGTTGGACTTATCTTATCTATAATATTAAACCCAAAAAAAAGACAATTCATCGGATTTTCAGTTTTTGTATCCCTAATCTCAAAATGTAAATGAGGCCCGCCAGAGCTACCAGAATTACCACTACTGCCTATAAACTCACCCTTCTTAACTCGAAACTTCATCGAATCTGGATATAATGTAACTTTATACGATTTTTGCTCATATTGCACACTTTTAACGTAGGCGTTAATACGCTTATTAAAGTTACGCAAATGACCATAAACTGTCGTATATCCGTTTGGATGGTCGATGTATAGAGCTAAACCATAACCTGTTGGAGAAACATTTATCCGCGAAATAAATCCATCAGCTGGAGCATAGATATTTTTTCCTTCAACACCTTGCGTCAATAAATCAATACCAGAATGAAAATGATTAGAACGCAATTCTGCAAAATTACCAGAAAGAAAAAGAGGAATTTTGAGAGGAGCAGAAAAATAATTTTTTATAAATCGTGATTGTGAATTAGCAAATAAGCTAATAAACATGCAAATAACTGTAATGTAATATTTCATTCAAAAAAAAACTAGGTTAAGAATATGTGTTTTAACTGATAAAAAAATAAGAAAAAGAACTTAGTCCAATAATAATTGCAACCTGAATATAAAATATTTATATAAATATGAACGACAGTTTTCGGATTGTTATTGACTTGAAAACAAGCTATATAAGGTCTAAGACCTATTTTTTATGAAACGTTTAAGCTGTGAATTAACAACTTAGGTTAATAAAAAGCGTAAGAACTTTTGTAAGAGTACTTACAAGTCCTTATAAATAGCAATATGCGCTTATCAGGCGTGAGCCAATTCTTAATTCATAAACAAAACTAGTGGAGACAAAATTATCATTTTTTGAAAATAAAAAAAAAGTATGATTTTTACATCGAAATGAAAAAATCTTTGTGTTACATTGCATAAAATTTAAGAAAAATTGTATTTTTGCAATGTAACAAGCAATAGATTTATGACCAGCGAACACGAAATTATAACAACCGAATTGCGCAAAAAAATTCAAACAATCATATCATTGTACGAACAACAAAAAGCTGAAAAAACAAGTTTAAAGATTGAAAATCAGAAACTTGAGCAGCAGTTGAAAATCGACAACGAGAAATTAAACGAGATAGAAGTGCAATTTCAACTACTGAAAACCGCTAAGTCAATCGCAGTTTCCGTAGTTGGTTCGCAAGAAGCAAAACAGCGGGTCAATAAAATTGTGCGGGAAATTGATAAATGCATCTCACTGATGAATAAATAAATTTGCATTTTTTGTCAGAAATAATTATATTTAAAAAATAAAACAAAAGCAAAACTTTTGTAGCGAAGTAATTAACATTATAATGGACATCAAAGATAAACTTTCAATACGAGTAAATATTGCAGACCGCTACTATCCACTGAAGATAGAACGAAATGATGAAGAAAAAATTCGACGCGCAGCCCGAATGATAAACGACAAAGTACAGCAATATAAACTACGGTATAAAGAAAAAGATGCCCAAGATTTTTTAGCAATGGCAGCATTACAATTCGTAACTAAAGTTATTGAGTATGAAGATGTTAATGACACAGCACCAGTACTTTCAGAGTTGCAACAGTTGGATGCCGAACTTGCAACATACCTAGATAACGCATAACTAACGCTCTTTGAATCAAGATATTTGCAAACAATCGCACAAATAAACGATTGTTTGCCGACAATATTCCCGCATTGTTTCTTATTTGTTTGAAAACTCAACACTATCAAATTTAGGGATAAGCTCGTTGTATCAAGAACAGGCCTTAACTCCACTCGTGGAGTTTCTCCTCGGAGAACATTGGACGTTCAACATACTAATGGCAGCCCTATTCATGCTAACTTTGGGGTTTTCTAAACTCTCGGGAAACAATTGCGGGTTTTTTTTGCTCTTTTTTACTAATCACCAATAAACCAAATGTCAATTAGGCGTATATACCAGTAAATTTATTGGACTTACGTGCTATTACAGACTAAAAAATTATAGAATATGGAATGTTTAATACCAAATATTATTGTAGGAATCGTTTGTTTGATTGCCGGAGGGGCGGTTGCCTATTATTTGAAACTGCAAGTTATTAAAGTTAAAGCAGATAAAATATTGCAAGATGCTGAAATTGTAGCAGATGGAATTAAGACTGAAGCAGAATCTGTAAAAAACGAAGCAGAAATTGCGAAAACTGAAGCCGATGTCATAAGACAAGAAAAAATAGTACAGGCAAAAGAGAAATTTTTGCAACTAAAATCAGACCATGAAAAGTATGTATCTGATAAGAACAGAAAAATTGTCAGCAACGAGAATAAAATCAAGCAGCGAGAAAATACGTTGAATCAGCGTCGAGACGACATTCAACGTAAGCAAAAAGAAATAGAAGTCAAGAAAAAAGAAATAGAGGTTAAGAAGAAAGAAATAGAAGTCAAGAAGAAAGAAAATGAAGCGATAAAAAATAATTTATCAGTACAGCTCGAAGTCGTTGAAAAAAAGACTGTTGAGTTAGAAAATCTTCATTCAAAACAAGTTGAACAATTGGAAATACTTGCAGGCTTATCTGCCGAAGATGCTAAAAAACAATTGGTTGAATCAATAAAGTCTGAGGCTAAAACAGATGCAATGTCGTATATCAACGATATTGTGGACGAATCAAAATTGACAGCCAACAAAGAAGCGAAACGAGTTGTTATTCAGGCAATTCAACGTGTCGCTACGGAAGCAACGCTAGAAAATTCTGTTACAGTTTTTCATATAGATAGCGACGAAATTAAAGGTAGGATAATTGGACGCGAGGGCAGAAACATACGCGCCATTGAAGCCGCAACCGGAATAGAAATTATTGTTGACGACACACCAGAAGCAATAATCCTTTCGGGTTTTGACCCTGTTCGCAGAGAAATTGCCCGCCTATCGTTGCACCAACTCGTAACAGATGGTCGTATTCATCCTGCTCGTATTGAGGAAGTTGTTAATAAGACAAAAAAACAAATAGAGGAAGAAATAATAGAGGTTGGTAAAAGAACAGCCATAGACTTGGGTATCCATGGTTTACACCCAGAGCTGATTCGGTTAGTCGGTAAAATGAAATATCGGTCGTCCTACGGGCAAAACCTACTTCAACACTCACGCGAGGTTGCAAACCTGTGTGCTATAATGGCAAGCGAACTCGGAATGAATGCGAAATTGGCGAAACGTGCTGGTCTGCTGCATGATATAGGAAAAGTGCCAGACGATGAGCCAGAATTGCCACATGCAATATTGGGAATGAAAATTGCCGAAAAATTTAAAGAAAAGCCCGAAGTTTGCAACGCAATCGGCGCACACCACGACGAGATTGAAATGACAAATATGATTTCGCCGATAATTCAAGTCTGCGATGCTATTTCCGGCTCACGTCCAGGAGCGCGCCGAGAGGTTGCAGAGTCATACATCAAGAGACTGAAAGACCTAGAAGATTTGGCAATGTCGTACAATGGCGTACTAAAAACGTATGCAATTCAAGCCGGTAGAGAATTACGTGTAATTGTTGGTAGTGAGAAAGTTACCGATAAAGACTCCGAAAACTTATCATACGAAATTGCAAAACGAATTCAGGACGAGATGACATACCCAGGGCAAATAAAGATTACTGTCATCAGAGAAACTCGCGCAATAAACTATGCAAAATAAACTTTAAAATATTGATTTAGAAGAAAACATAAAATTAGCTTAGTAAAATGAATTTAATAAAGTAAGCCATTAAAATTCCTAACTAAAACTAAATCAGGCGTAAGCAAAATTATTAATTATTAATTATTAATTTTCCATTACTAAGAGTACTTACTTAATAATTATCTCGGTATTAAAAATGTAAATAACATAAACAAAACCCATGAGATTTTATCTGTGGGTTTATTTTTTTAGCTAATCCGTAAAATTATGAAAAAAATTCAAATGGTCGATTTAGGCACACAATATGCCAGAATCAAACCTAAAGTTGACGAAGCAATTCAAAAAGTTATTGATTCAGCGGATTTTATTAATGGTTCTGCTGTTAATAAGTTTGCAGAAAATTTGTCAAATTACGTATACTGCAATCATGTTATTCCGTGCGCAAACGGGACCGATGCACTGCAAATTGCATTAATGGCTTGTGGATTAAAGCGTGGAGATGAGGTGATTGTGCCAGCATTTTCGTTTGTTGCAACAGCAGAAGTTGTTGCTTTGCTTGGCTTGCGCCCAGTTTTTGTCGATGTTAATGAGATTACATTTAATATAGATGTCAGTAAAATTGAGGCGGCAATAACACCACGAACACGTGCAATAATTCCCGTTCATTTGTATGGTCAAATGGCTGATATGGAGACAATTATGATGATTGCGAAAAAACATGATTTATTTGTCATCGAAGACGCAGCGCAGGCAATTGGAGCCAAAATTTTAACTCCAAGAGGAATAATGCTGTCCGCAGGAGCTACTGGCACGTTTGGTTGCACATCGTTTTTTCCAACTAAAAATTTGGGAGCTTTTGGCGATGGAGGAGCAATATTTACAAACGATCCTGAGCTTGCAAAAAAAGCAAAAACAATTGCCAACCATGGTTCTTCCGAAAAATACTACAATGATATTATTGGCATAAATTCTCGGTTGGATACCATTCAAGCTGCAATTCTTGATGTGAAATTAGGCGAGCTAAACAAATATAGTTATAGTCAACAATTTTCGGCAAGCGATTACAACGATGCACTCAGAGGCATTGATGGAGTTCTTGTTCCTGAGCGTGCCCCTGACATGGTGCATGTTTACAACCAATACACAATAAAAGTGCTTGATAATAGGCGAAATGAACTAAAAAGATTTCTTGCAGAAAGTGGGATACCAACAATGATTTATTATCCTGTACCACTACATAAACAAAAAGCATTTTCTGACTATGCCGTTAAGGGGCAATTCGATGTAGCAGAAAAACTTGCTAAAAGTGTACTTTCGCTACCGATGCACTCAGAGTTAAACGTCTATCAAATTAGATATATAGCTGATAGAATAACAAAATTCTTTTGGTGATAATTTGAATAAATAAGTAATTTTTATGTAGGTGTTTAAACTTTGAAAGATAATGGAAAATACTTATTATGCGCATAAAACAGCAATTATTGATGACGGGTGCATCATAGGCAATGGAACTAAAATTTGGCATTTTTCTCATTTGATGCAGGGGTGTCAGATTGGTGAAAAATGCAATTTTGGACAAAATGTTTTCATTGCTCCCAACGTTGTTCTCGGAAAAAATGTAAAAGTGCAAAATAATGTATCTATCTATCAGGGAGTTGAGTGCGAAGACAACGTTTTTCTTGGTCCTTCGATGGTTTTTACAAACGTAAAAAATCCGCGTAGCACAGTAAATAGAAAAAACGAATACTTAAAAACTCTCGTCAAGCAAGGAGCGACAATTGGCGCAAATGCGACAATTATTTGTGGAGTAACCATCGGGAAATTTGCTTTTGTTGGCGCAGGTGCGGTGGTTAGCAGCGATATTCCAGATTTTGCTATAGTTGTTGGTGTTCCAGCAAAAATCATCGGCTGGATGAGTCAAGCTGGAGAAAAACTTAAATTTGACCAAAATGGATTTGCAGAATGCACTTTGTCGAAAATTAAATACCATAAATTAAATAACCATGTAAAAATAACAAAATAAGTCTTAGACCTTATGTGTCTTTTCGGGCAGAATTAAACTGCCATTTTGTGGCGAATTTCAATTATCAAAATTTATTAACAAACCCTGTTTGAATATTATCAGGCATAAGCCAATTCGTAATTTACTAAGGTATAGAAAAATAGATTGCAATGTATCAGGAAATAATTGAACGAAAGAGAAAAATAGCCGTTATCGGGCTTGGGTATGTTGGTTTGCCAATAGCCCTCGAATTTGCCAAGCACACATCAGTAGTTGGCTTTGATATTAAAGAAGATAGGGTCGAGATGATGAGAAATGGAATCGACCCAAGTGCAGAACTTAGCGCATCGGAATTTGAAGAACGCGACATTCTATTCACATCGAATATGGAAGATTTGAAAGATGTAGGATTTTATATTGTTGCAGTCCCTACGCCAATTGACGAACACAATGCACCCGAGCTAACACCCCTGCTGAAAGCATCAGAAACAGTCGGAAAGGTCTTAAAACAAAGCGATTATGTAGTTTATGAATCAACAGTTTATCCGGGCTGCACAGAAGAAGATTGTGTCCCAATTTTGGAAGAGCAATCTGGGTTGAAATTTATCAAGGATTTTAAAGTTGGCTTTTCTCCAGAGCGTATAAATCCCGGCGACAAAATCAACACCTTGTCGAGTATCGTAAAAGTCGTTTCTGGTTGCGATGCCGAGTCCTGCGAAGTAATCGCGAAAGTCTATGAATTGGTTATAAAAGCCGGCATTCATCGTGCAAGTTCAATAAAAGTTGCCGAAGCAGCAAAAATTATCGAAAACACACAGCGCGACATAAATATAGCTTTTATGAATGAGCTGTCGATGATTTTCGATTTGATGAACATAAATACTTACGAAGTATTGAAGGCTGCCGGCACAAAATGGAACTTCTTGAAATTCTACCCAGGATTAGTAGGCGGACATTGTATCGGAGTTGACCCATATTATCTTACGTATAAAGCAAAAGGATATGGATTTCATGCCCGAATAATAAATGCAGGACGTGCGATAAACGATGGAATGGGAGAATATGTTGCAAATCAGATTGTTAAAAAACTATTAGCATCAAACAGAATATTGCGTGATGCCCGTGTTTTAATACTTGGAATAACCTTCAAAGAGGACGTTAGCGATATTCGTAATTCTAAAGTTGTCGATTTGATTAGAGAGTTGCAGTCATACCGTGTCGAGACGGAAGTCATTGACCCTTACGCCTCTGCAAACGAAGTAATGAAAGAGTACAACCTCAAATTATCCGAAAAGCCAACAGGCGAATACGATGCCGTCATTGTTGCCGTAAACCATAAAGAATACCGAGATTTAGAGGAAACGTATTTTACAGAAATTACAAATGAAGATGCAATTTTTGTTGACATAAAAGGCATTTATCAAGACAAAATCAATAAAATGCAATATTGGAGTTTGTAATATAAAAGTCTAAAACATATTTTTTATGAAACCGATTAGCTGATTGTTAACAACTTAGTAAAATGAATTTAATAAAGTAAGCCATTAAAATTCCTAACTAAAACTAAATCAGGCGTAAGCAAAATTATTAATTATTAATTATTAATTATTAATTATTAATTATTAATTATTAATTATTAATTTTCCATTACTTACGTAATAAAAAGCGGAAGAACTTTTGTAAGAATACTTAGACCTTAAAAGAAATTCAATTAGTTGTGTGTAAAAAATAAAAGATGAAAATTCTTGTAACAGGTTCGGCAGGATTTATTGGCTACCATTTATCAAAAAGATTGGTCGATGACGGCTGCAAGGTGGTTGGCATCGATTGCATAAACGACTATTATGATGTAAACCTCAAGTATGGACGCTTGAAAGACGCAGGTTTCGATGTCGAGCAGATAGAATACAATCGTTTGATAACGAACACTAAATTTGAAAATTTTAGCTTTGCAAAGATAAAACTTGAAGACGAGGCAAATCTCGAAAAATTATTTGAAGACCAAAAATTCGATGTCGTTTGCAACCTTGCTGCCCAAGTAGGAGTCCGATACAGCATTATAAATCCGAAGGCATACGTACAAAGTAATATGATAGGCTTTAGTAATTTGCTCGAAGTTTGTCGACAAAACACAGTCAAGCATTTAATATACGCAAGTAGTTCAAGTGTTTATGGAATGAACAAGCAGTTACCATTTGCAACCACACACAACGTCGACCATCCGATAAGTTTTTACGCCGCAAGCAAAAAGAGCAACGAATTGATGGCACATTCGTACAGTCATTTATACCACTTGCCTACAACAGGTCTGCGTTTTTTTACAGTCTATGGACCTTGGGGACGACCTGACATGGCTATTTTTCTATTCACAAAAAAAATCATAAACAACGAGCCAATTAATGTTTTCAATCACGGCAAAATGGCTCGCGATTTCACTTATGTCGATGATATTGTCGAGGGCATAGTACGTATAACAAAAAAACCACCCGCAGGACAGCCTAAAAATCAGACCGATTACCAGCCAAATGTCTCTTCTGCCCCGTATCGAGTATATAATATAGGAAATAATAACGCAATAAAACTTCTCGAATTTATTACCGAAATTGAAAGGGCGGTGGGTAAAAAGGCAATATTGAATATGATGCCCATGCAACCTGGCGACATGACAAAAACCTGGGCAGATGTTGACGACCTGATACACGATTACGATTATCGACCAAACACAGCGTTAAACATCGGCATTAGTAGGTTTGTGAGTTGGTATCGCAAATTTTACAATAAATAACCCATTGAATTACAGTAACTTGACATTTCCATCTTCAAGCGGTAGCCAATTATTAATCCTTAATCCTTAATTAATATATGATTGTTTTTCCGAATGCAAAAATTAATTTAGGCTTACAAATAACCGAAAAGCGAAGCGATGGTTTTCACAACATCGAAACTGTTTTTTATCCAGTACCTATTTACGATATTTTAGAAATTATTAAGACAAAAGAAAGCAAATCTGAGTTTTCTAATTCGGGGATTCCAATAAACGACAGCGGCGATAATTTATGTCAAAAAGCATACAGGTTACTATCAGATAAATTTGAGCTTCCCTCTGTTAAGATTCATTTACACAAGCAAATACCGATAGGAGCTGGACTTGGTGGAGGCTCGGCAGATGCCACATTTACGTTGAAAGCAATAAACGAAATGTTCGATTTGCAAATTAGCAAAAGTCAGTTAGAACAGTTTTCGGAACAACTTGGCAGCGATTGCCCATTTTTTGTACGCAATACGCCAGCACTTGCCACCGGAAAAGGCGAAATATTATCGCCTATTTCTGTCAATATTCAGGATTATCACGTAGGCATTGTGTTTCCAAAAATACATATTAGCTCGGCATTAGCCTATTCAAACATAATTCCAAAACCATCTCAAAGAAGCATTGCTTCGGTGTTGGAAATTCCAATCAACGAATGGCATGAATTGCTTCACAATCAGTTCGAGGACAGCGTTTTTATTAATTACCCAGAAATCCAGCAGATAAAAGAAAAACTGTATAAATTAGGAGCAATCTATGCCTCCATGTCCGGAAGTGGTTCGGCTGTTTACGGTATTTTTAAAACACCTGTCGATTTAGCAACAAAGTTTGACGATAAATTTAATTATTTCGGTAGTCTAAATTTATAAAAACATTGTTTGGTATTTGACGAAAACAGAAATTAATCAAGTAATTTCTGTTTTCGTCAAACTATTTCTAAAGAAGGAAAACAAAGGACAAATAAAACCGTTCTTTAAGTAATGAAATTACCGAATGTTTTAGGTAAAATTAAAATATTGATAATTTTATTATTAACAATAAAGTACAAAAAACCTTGATTAATGCTAAAAATAACCTTGTTTTTTGTTCGTAGTAAAATAAAAACCTTATCTTTACAATCTATTTAGCTGTAAAAACGGTTAAATGTTAGGCATATTTTTTGTATTATTTTATTGAAAATGTAGTATTTGCATTTTTAAGTTCTGCAATTTTTAGAAAGAATATAAAATTGATTTTTAAAAAATCTTTCTTTTTTTGTGGATAAAGCAGTACATTTGCCCAGTAAAAGAGAATCAATTTGTTGCGTATAATATTTTTGTACAATAAAAGAAATTAGAGAAATGAAAAAAGTAATCACATACATTGCCTTGTTGGCTATATTGATGGTAGCACCATTCTTTATCGAAAGTGTTATTGCACAACCACCACCACCAGAACCTGCGGATATACCAATCGATGGTGGATTAGGTATTCTTTTAGCAGCCGGTATGGCGTATGGTGCTAAAAGACTTACGAAAAAGAAAAATGAATCTATTGAAGAATAACAACAAGGTTTTCCGTTACTTTAAAAGAGCCCCAAAAATTAGTTGTTCCTAAGGAATAAAGGATTCAAGGAATGCGATACATCTTCGATAAAGTACAAAATTTCCGTAAAATTTATAGCCAAGCCAAACCCTTGTATTTGTTTATAATACAAGGGCTTTTGCTGTTACTTGTATGGCTGATTTTTTACAAAATACTAAGAAATAACCAAAGCGTCGAAGAATTTTACAAGTGGGGAACAAAATGGCTTATTGATATTTTGCTATGGTTTTCCGCATTATTTCTGGATATGTTTGGATTTTCGACCTTTACATTTATGCACAATGGAAAAGAAGTAATCCAAATAAACGATGCTTTACAGGGAGTAAGGCTAGATTTAGGATGCTTAGGAAGGAATATCATGGGAGCTTTTGTAGGTTTCATTATAGCTTTCCCCGGACAATTGAAAAGCAAACTCTGGTTTATTCCATTAGGGCTAGTAGCTGTTAATGTGCTTAATGTCTTGAGAATATCTTTGCTTTGCCTTATTCTATACAAAAGCCCAGAAGCCGACATAGAATATCATCACGATGTGTTCAACTACATTGTTTACATTGCCATTTTCGGAATGTGGTTTTTCTGGATAAAAAAATACGGTAAATAATTAGTCTCCGTCCATAAAGTCCACAATTTTATCGACAGACACCAATTAATAAGTAGGTGCGTAAAGATAATCGACACTTTTATAGCTGTTATTAACTTGAGCATCAATGCAATATATTTCTTATGGCAAATACGATAAACATAAAAAACCGCAAAGCTCGTTTCGATTATGAAATAATTGAAACTTTCGAGGCTGGTTTACAGTTACTCGGAACAGAGATAAAATCCATCAGAGAAGGCAAAGTGAGTTTAGTAGACTCGTACTGTTTTTTGGAGAAAGGCGAACTATGGATTGTCGGAATGCGAATTGCTGAGTATAAAAACGGCGGTTACACAAATCACGACCCGTACAGAAACAGGAAACTACTATTAAGCCATCGGGAGTTAAACAGAATTGACACAAAATCGAAATCCAAAGGCTTGACAATCATTCCATTACGGCTATTTATTTCTGAAAAAGGATACGCAAAATTAGCTATTGCATTAGCTCGCGGGCAACGACAATACGACAAACGCGAAAGCCTAAAACAAAAAGACGTATCCCGAGAACTTGACAGAGCCATGAAAAACGGTTAAGAATTATAAATTACGAATTGGCTACACATTATGTTTGCATTAATAAAAAAAGAAATAAACGGATTTTTTAGCACAATAACAGGCTATATTGTAGTCGTTATGTTTTTGTTAATCAACAGTTTAATAATGTGGGTTTTTCCGGGACAGTTCAACATTCTTGATGGTGGATATGCTACAATTGACACACTTTTTATCATCGCCCCGTGGGTCTTTTTATTTTTAGTGCCAGCTGTTACCATGCGTTTAATTGCTGATGAAAAACGCACTGGTACTATCGAAATTTTACTTACGCGTCCACTTACAGATTTTCAGATAATCGGTGCAAAATATATCGCCGGAGTTGCGCTAGTTCTTTTTTCGCTTGTGCCGACTTTGCTATATTTTCTCTCGGTCTATCTGCTTGGTGATGAGGTAGGTAATATCGACACAGGTGGCACATGGGGTTCATTCATCGGACTGTTTTTTCTTGCAGCTATTTACGTTGCCATAGGTATATTTGCCAGCTCAATAACCGAAAATCAAATCGTAGCCTTCATAACAGGAATGACAATTTGCTTTGTGTTTTTCATTGGTTTCGAGGCACTTAGCACGCTACCTCAGCTAAAATCCATAAACAGCATTATTGTAAACATTGGCATTAACGAGCATTACAAATCCATAAGTCGTGGCGTAATAGACTCCCGCGATGTAATTTACTACCTCGCCATAATCACCTCATTTCTACTTCTCACGCGCACAGTCCTCGAAAGCCGCAAGTGGTAAAAACACATTGAATAAATTGCCAAACCCATACAGATATATTAAATAATTGACTTGAAATTGCCTAATTTTCTGAATGCAAGTATATTTTGAGGCACTGAGTTGAAAATATTATGACATCTCAATCATCAAATAAAGAAAGTTATCTGTAGCATCTGTAATTGATAACTCAAGTTTCTGACTTCGCCATTACATCCTGATATTTAACACATTGCAAAG
>JAOZMU010000037.1 GCA_029934165.1 Bacteroidales bacterium | reverse complement strand
CAACCGAATATTGCAGGCATACTTGGCTTATTTGTTCCTTGTCTATATTTATTGATGCTTCCATAATTGCTTTTTCTACGAAATTATATTTATTCCCTCACAAATCCCCTACTCAACCCCAACCTCATCAATCTCTTTCATCAGCCTGTCTGTTTCTGTCAGGGCGACAATTATTTTTTGGTAGTGTAAAATATCCTCAAAACCCAACACTCTGCCTTCTTTTCCTTTTTTTGGCGAGCGGTCTTTCAGCCATTTTTGGGCTGGTTGGTAGCCGCCAATATAAAACTCCCACGCTACGAGCGGAATATTCTCAAAATATTGAGTTTCGTTTATCCAAATTCTGCCCACCGACAGACCTGACAGGTTTTCAAAACCTGTCAGGTCTTGGATAGTACCCGTAATCTCCCAGTTTTTCTTGGCTATCTTGGTTGTAACTTTATTATCTCCATCAATCGGGTAGCCTGTTATGTATTCTTCTACTTTCGGACTTTCCAGTAAATGTATTTGTCGTATTTCTCCGCCTAATTTTACTAATTGCCAAAATGTTTCGACATTTTTCGGATACGGAACTCTCGGAAAATCAATCTTCAGGAACTCTTTATATTTCTCTCTATAAGTTGGCGAATGTAAAACGGCATAGATATAATCAAGAATATCAATCGGAGCAAATTTATCGCCCAGACCTGACAGGTTTTCAAAACCTGTCAGGTCTTTCTCTGCGACAAACTCCAATCCCAAACCTTTTGCAATTTCCGAAACAATTTCCATATTTAGGTTTGGAACTCTATATGGTTGTTCTTTTGTATTTTGTTCTGTTTTAGGTGTTATATCTACATTTGCAATTTGCGATTTTAATGATTCAACCGCAGTTTCAGCCTCCTCAAATAAACTTCTGTTTTCTTCAAACAAACTTTTCTCAGCTTCATTCGGATTTGCCAATTTATTATAGAAAGGCTCAACTGTTTTATTGAAATATTTGCTTACTTTTTTAAAATGCTCTTCGGCTTGCTCAAGTTTGTGTTTGAGTTTTGTTTTCTCGTCTTCTTTAAAAGTAATTTGTGGAGCAGATTCATCAGGGTAAAGGTAGAGGGGGAAATAATAGCTTCCCTCTTTAGTTTGTAATGAAACTGTACACATATCAGCGATAAGCCGTGTAATAAATGCGTGTTGAAACTTGAAAGTGCTTTGTTGACGACAAGTAAGAAATCCGTAATTGTCAGAGTGAAGCGTTTGATTGAAAATATTTTCTCGCCCTCTGTCAACAATATCATTTGAATAATAAATCCATCTATCATCAAAAGCTCTATAGGAAATTCTTTTAATTTTACTTTCCTTAAATTTCCCTTTCCTTTTTTCATACAACCAGTTTAGGCTTGCTTTTAAATTATATTCGGATAGTATTTGTTCATTACTTTTTTCAAAATTGTAAAAATTGCGAATTCTATTTTTTAAATCTGCTAATTTCATATCCACCACAAAAGCATCTCTGTGTGTTTTTACACCACTGGTCGATAAATTAAAAATTTCAGTTATTTTAAACCCTTTATCATAATCATTTTTTGTGGAAAAATCCTTTTGCACAAAGAAATAACTTGGTTCTATATTTGGTAATGCTACATAAGATACTGTTTTAATGCTGCTATTCCAAAGGAAGTCATATTTTTTCTCACGTTTACCATATAAATCAAAATGAAAGACTTTGCCAAGTTCGTTTGCTTTTTTCTTTCCTGTTTTTACAAACAAATTGATAGAAACTCCTTGCATAATATCAAATACATTTTGGTCGGGACTGCCATCAGGGCAAACTTCTTTTTTCTTGCTATTTCCATGTAAGTCAATGGTATAAATCTTATCATAAGCTTTCAGCAAATTCCAACGCATTCCCCTAAAAGTAGGATTATCTAAATATCCATGAGGGTTAATAAAAGCTAATACGCCCTTTCCGTTCTTTTCTATATAATATTGTCCGTATCGTAAAAACTTAACATAATCGTCATTAATTACTTTAGGATTTCGTTCTTTTAATTTTTCTTTTCCGCCCGGCTCTTTTTTATAATCATCCATTAAGCCCATTATCCATTCTCCTTTATTACTTGAACTCACAGCATACGGCGGATTCCCCATAACAACCATTACAGGCGTATCACGTTTTATGTGGTTTGCCTCGTTTGCCTCTGCGCTCAACCATTGCGAAAACAACGTTCCTGTATCGGGGTGGTGTTCTTCGAGTGAGTTGGTGAGATAAATATTAAACCTTTTATTTTTAGTCGATTTATAGCCCGTTTCAGTTAAAAGCATATCCAGTTTAAGGTGCGCCATTGAGTATGAAGCCATCAGAAGCTCAAAACCATTCAATCGGGGAATTAAATGCTCTTCTACATATCCGCTCCATGCACCTTGCATAGCTTTAAAACGTTTGCTGTAAATATACTTTACAACCTCTGCCAAAAAAGTTCCTGTGCCGGTGGCAGGGTCAAGAATTTGAACTTTATGTACTTCCTTTTCTATTTTTTTGCCTTGTTGCTCTACTTTTATTTTTGTTTTTGTTGTGTCGGCAAGTCCTTGTGGCAAATCAAATTCTGTTTTCAGAATATCATCAACAGCACGCACAATAAAATTTACAACAGGCGCAGGCGTGTACCAAACACCGCGCGCTTTTCGTAGTTTTGGGTCGTATTCCGAAAGAAACGTTTCATAAAAATGAATTATCGGGTCGTGCGTTTGCGTGCTTTTACCGAAATTATGCAACAACTCATCTACGTTTGTAGCCCTAAAAACATCCGCAAGATTATCAACTGTGCGCACAATTCGCTCGTCAATATCGGGTCCGGCTACATATCCAAAAAGTTTACGTAAAAACGGATTTGTTTTCGGAATCAGCTCGGCGGCTTCTTGACGGCTAAAATCATCAAGCGTTTTGTCGTGCAGCCGTGCGGCAAACATACCATAAGCCAATGTTTGCGCATAAATGTCCGCAAAATCTTTTGGTGTTAAATCGTGAATGAGAATTGTCTTAAATGTTTCATACTGAGCTTGTAACGATGTGTTTTCTTGCGTTTCTTCGTCCGATGTAACAGCCCTTTCCATTATGTTTTGCAACAAACGAGCTTTTGATGCCATCATTTCAGCCAATTTCTGGCTCGATTTAATGGTTTGTCCAATGTGAGTACAAAAATTTTGTATCAGATTTTCAAATTCTACGAAATTATCGGCAAGGGGTTTTACTGTATTATTTTCAATTTCGCCAATTCGTATTTCGTGAACAAGTTCTCCGCTTTGAAAAAACTGAAACCAAACATAATCCGTAATTATCAGATTATCCAACGCTTTTTTATATCGACCGAATTGTTCTTTATAACTTTTACTATTTAGGTCTTTGCCAATATCTTTGGCTTCGATATATCCAACAGGAATTTTCCCTTTTGTAATAACATAATCTGGGTTTCCACAATCGGTTACGTTTGCAGGTTCGTTAGTAATTTCAACGCCTTTTACCAACTCTCTTATCAATGCCTCAAGGTCGCCACGATAGGAATGTTCTCTCGAAATTCCAGACTTCAAACGTTTACTTACAATTTCAATATATTCTTGTATTGTCATAATTCATATTTTGTTATGCAACCCGATTAAAATTAAAACCTAACGAAAACAACTATTAATACCAAACCGCTATCAAGTTACTCAATTCAAATTTCTTAATTAGCTCATTATCAAAATTAACGACAAGCTTATTTAGTATATGTCGATACCGACTCGGTATAAGATAGCGATTTGGAGTGCTTGGGCAGTCAGCAAAACCAGCAAAGCAAAACATCCAACACCCAACCAACAATCCCGATAGGGATTGAATATAAATAGCCCCGTATGAAATGCGGGGTAATGACATCCAACACCGAACCAACAATCCCAACGGGATTGAATATTAATAACCCCGCATTTCATACGCAGACATATCAAACGCTCGTATCCAACCTTTTCTGCACCTCAGCGTCAAAACCATCCCAATCAAACCCCTTCATAGGTTTCAGGAACGTTTCGCAACCTTGCACAAAAACATCTTTTATGTGCGCAAGATTTTCCTCGTCCGACCCTTCCATCACTCGCTCGTAATCCAGAACCAAATAAAGCTCAAGCGTTTTGGTCTTGCGGCGCATCTTTTTGAAGGTTTCTACTTTGCGGGGACTTTGCGGATTTATTGCCTGAAAAATAATTGTTATTTCATTCAAAGAATTAACAAATTGCTTAATGTCTAAATTATAGAATACAGACTTTAAACATTTGTATATATTTAACTTACTTTCAATTTCTTCGTGATGTGCTGTTGAAAAATATATAGTTTCCATTATTTATCAATTTTATTTCCCGGAGGACGTAATAAAACAAAATCTCTTTTTTTGCATTCCGGCAAATTCGGATAATTGTAAATTTTATCCTTTTCAGCAATTAAGCATTCTCCTTCGTTACCTTCATGTTGTATTCTATACCTTAACTTTTTAAAAGGCAACCCACTGGAGTACCTTCCATCTTGCCCATTACAAGTTTTTCCATACTTCCAAACCTCACCTTCATAAAGAAAAATACTATCCCGTCCGCCACACTTAAAACACAGAAACCAACCATTTTCAGTTGCAACCAGCGCATATTGCTCGCAATTTGTTTTCTCATAAGTTTTTGATTCAATGCGCTCAACCTCTTTTGCCTTTTTCTTTATTCGGATGTCAGAAAGTTTATAAACCCCAACCACTGCGAAGGTAGTAAATAAGCCAAAAAATAGCAAATGCCGGAAAAGTGAAACCGTTTTGTTCATACCATACAATTTTTGTCTGCAAACAGCTACCATTCACAATGAAACACAAAAAAGGCGTGTAACTGAAACTTGTCAAACTCAAGGCATCGCCAAACACCCTTATCCGAACAAGCACAGTTCACGCCGTATCATACAGCACAAACATATTGCGCCACAAATCAATGCAGCACAATATTTCTGTAACTTGTTTTCTCGGATTAAAAATTGGCGATTTTTAGAGTTTAGAAAACAAAGTTTACGCTTTATATTTTGATTATAATATTCTTACATATTCGTTTCGTTTAAGTTTACAAAGCTAAAATACAAAAAAATTGCGAGATTGAGAAGAAATCAAAAAAATATAAAATCAACAAACAAAATGTTACCCACTCTTTTTATTTTTTATTAAATCTTGAAAAATATTCATCTATTTCGCTTCTCATTTCTATTCCTACTTTTTCAAAGCAATTTAGCAAGTCATTATAAGCACCTTTGCCCCCTAAAAAGTCCCAAAACTCTTCTGCAACTTTTAATTCTTTTTCTAAATCAAGCATTCCTGCCATTGTCCAACGACTGTATGGTTTTGGTTCGTAGGGATTGTAGGGAATTGCTATCAATGTATTCACTTTTGCATCTGGATTTTCTGCGAGAACTACTGCTGTCCATTCTAAAAGTGTTCGTTTAAATTCTTTGAAACCGCCTTTGTTCGGTTTTGCAGTTTTGATGTCAATCAAATATATTTCATTATTGTGGCTTTCAAGATAAACATCAACTCTTGTAGGCTTGACTGTTCTCATTTCGCCTTGCTGACAAACTTTTCTGATAATTTCTATTTCTTTCTGTTTGTCAGGTTTATCATTTGCCGACGTTAAATTATCCATGATTTTTTGGATTTCAAATTGAGCAGCAGTACTAATTTGAGTTCCCGACTTTAGCTGTTTATCAGCAACTTTAAATCGTTCAGAAGCCAACGCAACTGCAACAGGTTCAAAAATAGTTGTCCCGAAGTTAGTGTTTAAAGAATGTATAAAAGAATACAAAGCAAGCCTGTCTTTACCAAGAAGTCTTGTGTGGAAGGGCATTACAGCAGGTTCAGGATTGTATTTTTCAAAACGTTTGTGTAAACTATTTCGGATTGTATTTTCTACTAATTCTATTTGTTTTTTTGATAATGACATATTATTTTTTTATTATTTCGTTAATACATTTGAAAGATGACATCCAATTTCCATTTTCCCACATATAAAGAGGTTTTAATAATAATTGATGGTCATTTATTCCAAAAATATTAGCAAATTTGACAAGTGCTTCCTTTTCTGAATGAGCAGATATTTTCTCTTTTTGATATATTTTTTCTTCATAAAATCTATCATTATATTGTATTTCAAAATCTTTCATAATTATTTTTGTTTTAGATGAAATATTATTTCAGCATACGCTGATTTATCTTTTTCTGTTCTGTTTAGAACAGGTCTTTTGTATTGATTTACAATTTGCATTTCCGCTTTGTCTGCTATTGTTGGATAGATATTGTATTTGTCGTTTGAGACAAGAAAAATATCGTAATCGTCTTGTAAAAAACGTTTTGAGTTGATTAGAACTTGTGAAATCCCTTCTATATACGAGTTTCTGGCTTGTTTGCCTTGCCCTTTAAATAATGGCCCTATTTCTAATTCGTCATTTCTCTCAAAACCAAATAAGTCATAAGCATAAGCGTGCTGTTCATGATAGTCAATCAAACCAACATAAGGCGGACTTGAAAAAATCCCTTTTATTTTTTTGTTTTCTGCAAGTTCTGCAAAATCTTCATTTTTTTCTTTAAGTGCTGAAAAAACATCAATATTTCGTGCATCTCCTTGCAAGCATTTTTGATAAGTATTTGTTCTAAGGTTGTTAAATTCAGATAATCTTTTTATTGTGTCTTTGCCATACCGTTCCCACCACGAAAGCATAGAAAATAAAGGTTTACATATTTTTCCGTGTTTTCTGCAATAGTATGTTTGTGTAACAGGCTCTTTTAAAGTTGCTAAATCAGCATGAGTTGTTGCTCTACAAGACCTAATTGTGCGACTTAAAATTATTGTTATTACTTTTTTTGTAGTTGGATTTTTGATGTGTTTTAGCAAATCAAAAACAAAATCAATTTCATTTTTTACTGGTTGCAAGTACCACTTTTCAAGGAAATTATCACACTTCTCTTGTTTAATTTTCAGTTTATATTTATCTTTTAACTTTAAAAAAGTTGCTGAAAATATATTTTCTTTTTCTGCTGTATAGGTTTTTTCGTCAATTTCTTTCCTTCTTGCCTTAATTTTAAATTCGGGTGATGGAAAATATTTTTTATTAAAAACATTTAACTCTCCAAGTAATTCATTTTCAAATTGTGAGTTGTTTGATTTATGAATAAATTCTTTTAATAAATTTGTTATTCGTGTTAATTCATTGTGTAAATCTTGAAAATCTACTCTGCCAATTTTAACATTAGCTATCAATGTGTTAAATGCAGATATATCAATGCCTATTGCATGCATTCCTAACTCATTTGACTGTATCATTGTAGTTCCGCTACCAGAAAAAGGGTCTAAAATAATATCACCTTTTTTGAAATATTTTTCTTTTTTAAATTTATCTGTATGATTGTCTAAAAAATATTCAACAAGTTGTGGAATAAATTTTCCTTTATATGGGTGCAATCTGTGAACGTGTTTTGTTGTATCTTTTTCTTTGCACCAATCAAATGACAAAGCCCAATTCAAATCTTCACCTAATTTTTCTTTCCAATTATTTTCTCTCTGTCCGTTGAAACTTTGATAATATTTTATTAAATCTTCTTTTTTTACAGAAGTCGTTCCGTTGTTTCCATACTTTTTTATTCTGCCATATTGGATTAAATATGATATATTTGAAGTCGTTACATTCTTTTTCAAATATCCACTTGCCCAATTGCTGGCTTCTTTTATTGTGAGTAAATCTGTCATTTCAATATTTTTGATTTTTGTCTTTGCAAAAATACAATTTTTATTCGTCTTTCTATTTTCGTCATCATAAATTGCATTGTACTTAACGCTTCCACTTATTCAATCACCAACACTTCCCCCTCCGTATCCATCCATTCCCTCTGCAACCCTTTCCATCTCCGCTTGCAGATAAAATAATATCCGTAAAACTAGCAAAACAAACCACCACCAAGACAATCCGCAAAAAATCCAATACCAAAAACTGCCTAAAAATACAATAAACTGGAATCAATAACATAATAAACTGTATATTAAACATTTAAACCTGTTTAGATGTGAAGTTTATAAGAAAAGGGCATCTGATTATTAGTTGATTGCAGCTGCGAAACTTGAGTTATATTATCATTCATAGTACAAAAATAATCGAAAAAACAATTCAAAAAAACCTTATGAGGGAGCTAATCATTTGCTTTCATAATTTCCTTATTTTACTGGATATTCTTGATAATGTTCAATTGCATTTTCAATAAACGATTGTAATTTTTTGTCATCGTTCATCAACCCTTTCAATTCTTCTTTTGTGTGTGATTTACAGTAACTATCATCAACAATAGTTAGTTTTGTGTCTGCGCCAATATACATATCTGGTTCATCTATATCCGCACCAGTTTCAATTTCAGTCAACTCGTCCAGATAATTTTTTTTGTTTCCTTCGCCAATTAAAAAGTTTTGTCGATTTTCTACTCTGTTATACAAGAAATGACAATAATAACTTCCATTTATTTCAGCAAGCCGCGTTATTTCGCTTCTGTTTATGAGGTAATAGCCAAAAACCCCTCCAGCTTTTTCTCGTATATTATCTCGCCAATAGCCTGTTTCATCAAATTTGACAACAATTATTTCGGGCAAAAATAAATCTTGATTCTTTTCTTCCATCGTAAGGTTTACTTTTTCGAGTATTATTATCAAATCCTGTATTTTCCTTTGGGTAAACGTATTTGCGTTTCTTGGCTTTTGGCATTTATAAAAAAAATGGCAGAAATTCTGGCTAATTGCGAGTTTAATGGTTCTCACAAATTAGCCGGATTTTCTGCCAATAAACCTAAGTGTAAGTTTTTATTTCACTTTTTCGAGTATCGCGCCTAATTTTGCGTCTGCCTCGGCTTTTTCTGCGTCTTTAACTTTCTCCTCGAAGTAAACATTTGCCTCGAAAGTGTTGCGGATGCCCGTTGCCCATTCAACAAAGAATCTTTCGCCCGGAAACTCAACGCCAAGCATCAGGTCTTTTTTCTCTGGCGATTTGACCGGCGGATTGCTAAATATTGCGTAGTCGTCGTCTTTTTTCACGCGCGGACGTTCTGCTTTTGGCATCATTGTCCAGCCTAGTGTGTTTACAAATTTGTTTATCAAGTTTGCTGAGATTCGCGCCACGATGTCGATGTTTCCTGTTATCTGAAAATTCTCGATGTGTTCGCGCGTTATGTCGGCAATTTGTCGTTTCAGTTGAACGCGGTTTTTGCTTTTGTTCAGTTCGCGGATTATTATATCTGCAACTTTTTTCGATAGTCCCAGCTCTGTCAAATTGTCCTCGCCCTTCATAAAATCGAGGTGTTCGAGCCATTTGTCGAGAAGATTTCCTGAGAATAAATATGCTCTATCGTGCTGTTGTAGAGGTATTTCGGCATCTTGACGGGTTTCCAACAAGGCTCGAATGTCGATTCCTGTTTCAACCAAAATTTCAGAGAGAGCTTCTTCGTCTTCCATGCCAAAATAATCTTTGAGCTTCTGAAGAATATTATCGGCTTTTTCGTTTTCGTCGATGTCGATAAATTGGCGCAACATTTCAATCAAGTCTAGCGGTATTGTTTTGCTGGCTTGGCTCATGTCTGAATCTGGCGATTTATTAATGTCGATTTGCTTGCTCATCATCAAATCGAAATAAATTTTCCATGATAAATCGTCAGTAATCACAAGTTTGTCGATGAAATTGCCAAAAGTGTTCGATTTTTTCTGCATTTGCATCAGCGACAAGAAAACTAAACCAGCATTTCTGCGTGCCATTTTCAGTTTTTCTTCGATGCTTCCGCCTTGATAAAACTCGCGCAACTCATTGTAAATTTCTTGTTTAAGCTCTTGAATCTGCGACCGTACTTGTTCTCTTTTTATTATTGGGTTACAAGTCGGGGTCAAATATTTTACGATATAATCTATCCCGCTTTTGCCTGGCTGCGTCGATTCTTCCCAAGCCTCGGTTGGATTACGAAAATGTTTTTTCACATAACCATGAGATAAGAATGAATCTCGCATATCGGCTAGTTTTTTTATATATTCTGGACGAACTCCCGATTCGTTTTCGCCGTCTTCCATTCCGTCGTACACGCTTGTTGACCATTTGGGGTCGCGAAGCAAGAAAACGTTTTTGAAATTTCCGTCGGACGTACTCCAAGTTTCCGGCCATTTATCGCTGAGTGGTCGGCACATAAACTGGTGGAAATTAGCATCTAAACGAGCATTCCATTTCCAGTTGTGCGACGACGGAACTCCAACTTTATCCGTTGCCGGATTTCCTTCAAGGTCGATATTGAATTTTGTTTGCACAACCAACAGTGGCACAAGTTTTTCGATGTCGTTTTGTGGCACAAGTCCTGCCAAAATGCGCTCTCGTTCTTCGCGTTTTTGTGGCGAGCCTCCGTGTGTAGCCTTCACCCATTCGTAGAGCAGACGCGGAACGTCTTGCACCTCTGGTTGGGTGTTGTCCATACAAAATAGCAGCGTGCTAATTTCGTGATTATAGTTATATCTGTCGAAAAGGAAGGCAACTTTTCCGCGAAGGAAAACCTCAAGTTTTTTATCCGAGGAATTATCCATGAAAGTTTGTTCCGGGATTTTGTTTCGCGAACGTGCGCCCGGAAAGTCAAGAATATCAGCTTCTTTCAGGAATGTGCGCATTGGTTTTTCGGCGGTTTTTTCCGGAATCGGAAGTATCGCTTCTGCTGTCAGTGCGCTAATTATGCTGCGGTCGAGCGTGCCAACGGGTCCCGAATTGTTGAAAAGTCGAACATCGCTAGGTTTTCGGGCATCGTCCACATACATTTCGCGCAAGCGTTGCACGTCGAGAATTGTTTCTGAGTTTGGGCTGAGTGCTTCAAGCCCGCAACGTACTTCTTTCAAGAACCCGATTTGCTCTAATCCGCGCGACATCATCACAAAAAACTCTGTGAAAAATTCGCGTTTTCCCCACAATAATTCAAAAATATCGGCGCGTTCTTCGGCTTTGATGTAGGGAACTATGGCGGCAATGTCGTCCCAAAAATTCATAGCATTTAAGTCCTTGACTATAAAGTGGCTATTGAAATTATGGTTTAAATATTCCTTCAATTCATAGACATCGTCTTCGTCAAATCCGGGGTGTTCGCGCGGACTGATTTTTTTGCTGATGGCTATTAGTTTTGCTTGAATTTCGTCGCGATTTATTTCATATTGATAATGAGTAATATCCGACAAATATCCGTTTGCAATTATTTTCACTAAATCGCTCTGCGTGAACAATTTCAACAAAAAGGGTTGTTGTCCAGATTGATAGCTGTCGCGAATTGTGAAGCGCGAAACTAGCCCAGTTGCTTCTTTTCCGCCTCCGGGTGGGTTCATGCTTTCGATAAAATCTACGGTTTCGTTTTTCCCTCGGACGATGACTTCAAACGAGTTGTCGTCGGGCGATTTTGCAAGATTGGAGACAAGGTAGGATTTCCCTACTTGGCTTTGCCCGAATATTGCTATCGAGGGGCGTTTCATTACGGCTTCTTCGTAGCGGTTTGCTGCGCGCCGAAATTTTTTCAGATTGTAGATGGTTTTGTATTTTTCTTCTACATTTTCATCGACCCAACCCATACTGCTTTCGATGACCTGTTTTATGCTGGTGCAACCTTGAAGCAGCTTTTGTTCTTCCGAATTTGGCATGGATATTTATTTTAAGTTATTAATTTCAAATGTCATTTATACAACACAATTGTAATGAGGGTGTTATGCTCGCCGTGTTGATTGCTCAAAATTTTCATTCATCGTATAGAATACTCTCAAAGATACATAAACTGTTTTTCGTATCCAAAAAACGAGCTTAGTGTTTAAAAAAATTTTGTGCTGACAGAAACACGGATAATATCTATTTAACAGATTTTTTAATTTTTTAATATATCATATAGAACATAATCAACTGATATTAAGCATTTTAAGATTTGCAAAAATCTGTTATGATGAGTATTTTTATTTACGAATGGCTGTAACACCGGGCAATTCTTTTCCTTCGATGTATTCTAGCAGCGCACCACCGCCAGTAGAGATATAGCTTACAGAATTGGTTAGCTCAAATTTGTTTATCGCTGCCACAGAGTCGCCACCACCGATAAGGCTAAATGCTCCACGCTCGGTTGATTCTGCAATGGCAACGGCAATTTTTTTTGTGCCTTCCTGAAAATTTGACATCTCGAAAACGCCCATTGGTCCGTTCCATAAAATAGCTGATGATTTCATAATAACGCTTTTGAAAATGTCGATAGTTTTTGTGCCAATGTCAAGTCCCATCCAACCTTCTGGCACAGCATCGATGCTGGTAAGTTGTGTTTTGGCATCGTTAGAAAATTCGTTAGCAACAACATTGTCAACTGGTAACCAGACTTTTACTCCTTTTGTTTTTGCTTTTTTCAACACTTCAAGTGCTAATTCTGTTTTATCGTCTTCGCAGATTGAATTTCCGACATTTCCTCCTTGTGCTTTGACAAATGTGTAAATCATTCCGCCTCCGATAATTAAATTATCAACTTTGTCGAGTAAGTTGTTTATTATCTGGATTTTATCCGAAACTTTTGCACCGCCCATGATTGCTGTAAACGGGCGACGTGGATTTACGGAAATTTTATCAATGCTTGTTAATTCGCGTTTGATAAGAAAGCCAAACATTTTTGCGGACTCGAAAAATTGAGCAATAACAGCCGTAGAGGCATGCGCTCTGTGTGCTGTTCCAAAGGCATCGTTTACGTAAACATCGATTCCTTCGGCAAGTTTTTTTGCAAAATCGGCATTGCCTTTTTTTTCTTCTTTGTAGAACCGTAAATTTTCTAGTAATAATACATCGCCGGATTGTAAATTGTTTTTAGCGTTAAGTGTCTGGTTGCCAATGCAATCGTCGGCAAATTTTACTTCGCGTCCCAACAATTCGGTCAGGTGTCCAACAATGTGGCGCAACGAGAATTTGTCTTCTGAGCCTTTTGGTCTGCCAAGGTGCGACATAAGTACTGCGCTACCACCATCTTCGACAATTTTTTTTATTGTCGGTAAGGCTGCACGAATGCGAGTATCGTCCGTAATTTTTTGGTTTTTATCCAAAGGCACATTAAAATCAACACGAACAATCGCCTTTTTTCCGGAGAAATTAAAATCTTTGATTGAAATCATAACAAATAGTATTTTTGTAAGGTCTAAGTGCCATGCACTTTTTAATTTTGAGACAACGATTTGCTATTTGACTGAAAATCAGCAATAAACAGCAAATAATGGTATATGTTAATTTAATCTTCGTTCTAAGACCTATTTTTTATGAAACGTATCGGCTGATTATCAGCAACATACGTTAGTGAATGGCGGAAGAATTTTTGTATAGGAAATTTAATTTTGCAAATTATTAATTTTATTCGGGGTTTGTTCATAAAAATTGGCATTTTTTGTTAAATCGCTTGCTACAAAGGCGTTTTGCGGCAGGGATTGTAGCGGTAGCTTGCCGA
>JAOZMU010000467.1 GCA_029934165.1 Bacteroidales bacterium | reverse complement strand
TTAACCTAAGTTGTTAATTCACAGCTTAAACGTTTCATAAAAAATAGGTATTAGATATTAAATTAAGTATTAAAACAAAATATTATGCAATTAGTTAAAATAATAATACTTACTATTTTAATACCAATATTTTTATCGACAGATGCTTTTTCTCAACCTAAAAAAGTTGGTGAGCTAAGTTTTGAAAAATTAGAAAAGTATATTACAAAAGCGTATAAAACATGGAACATTCCGGGGTTGTCAATCGGAATTGTCAAAGATGGAAAAATTGTATATACAAAGGGTTTTGGTGTACGTGATATTACTAAAAAAGACAAGGTTGATGAAAATACCGTTTTTGGTATTGCATCAAACACTAAAGCTTTTACTGCCACGGCTTTAGCAATTTTGGTGGATAGAGGCAAAATATCTTGGGACGATAAGGTGATTGATTATATTCCCTATTTCCGTATGTATAACAACTATGTTACCCAAGAAATGACAATTCGGGATTTACTATGTCATCGGTCTGGACTGGCAACTTTTAGTGGCGATTTAATTTGGTATGCAAGCAATTACTCACGCGAAGAAGTTATCCGAAGAGCGAAATTTCTTACGCCAATTTACGGGTTTAGAGAAAACTATGGCTATTCTAATATTATGTTTTTGGCGGCTGGCGAAATTATTCCAGCGGTTACCGAAAAATCTTACGATGATTTCATTCAGAAAGAGATTTTTGAGCCATTAGAAATGACGAATACAAACTCCTCAATCTCCAAACTAACAGGAGTTAACGATGCAGTGCCACACAATTTTGTCGATGGTAAAAGCATAAAAATAGATTTCGTTAATTGGGATAATATTGCACCAGCAGGCGCAATAAATTCTACGGCAGCAGATATGTGTAATTGGATGGTAACTAATATTAATCTAGGTAGTTATGGTGCAAATGAAATAGTGAAAAATGAAACCTGCTGGGAGCTGCAAACTCCTCAACTTGCAAAAAAACTTTCGCTAGGCGAAAAGCAATTTTTCAAGCATTTGGAGTTTAAAGGCTATGGATTAGGCTGGGACATAATGAATTACCGAAAACATAAAGTTGTCAATCACAGTGGAGGATTAGACGGTATGATTTCGCATTTGGCGATGATTCCAGACGAAAAGTTTGGTTTTGTTGTGCTTACAAATTCTAACAGTTCGTTGCCGTATGCACTTATGCTTCAGGTAATTGATATGTATTGTGGCGATTTTTCGACAGATTGGAGCGATACATTTTACGGGTTTAAAAAACGTTCTGACGAAAACGATAAACACACCCAAAAAATAGCAGAAGATAATCGTAACAAAACAAGTAAAACTACGCTGGCTTTAGATGAATACGCTGGTACATATAGTGGCAATGTTTATGGAAATGTAAAAGTCTCTGTCGTTGAAAATGCGCTTTTTTTAGAATTTAGTCCAACACCGTTATTTAACTGTAAAATAACACATTGGCAATACGATTGTTTTGAAATAAAGATGCCAAAAGTACCCTCTTTGCCTTCGGGAAAAGTTCATTTCGTGATAGATGAAAATGGTAAGGTTTCTGAAATGAAAATAATTATTCCAAATCCTGATTTTGATTTTACCCAGATGGATTTAAAGAGAATGGATTAATACTCAAATAGCAGGTATTAATTTGTAATTTAGGATAACATACTAATTTTGATTTATAGAATGAAGAAATTATTAATAAATATCTTATTGGTTTTTGTACTATCGCATGTAATTGTCGTGAGTGTTTATGCGCAAGTAACTCAACAACGCTTTGATGGACATGCAGAAATGATTCGTTCTGTTGCCTATAGTCCTGATGGTAAGTTCATTGTGAGTGCATCTAAGGATAGATTAATTAAGCTATGGGAAACAGAAACCGGCAAAGAAATTAAGTCATTCGACATTCACTCAGATAATGTTAATGCCGTGATTTTCAGTCGCGATGGCAAAACAATTATTTCAGCATCTAAAGATAAAACAATAAAATTATTAGATGTAGCCACTGGCAAGGTGAGCCGAACACTTGTTGGACACGAAACAGAGATTTATTCCATTGATATTAGCTCCGATGGAAAAATGTTAGTAAGTGGTAGCTGGGGAAATATGGTAAAGATTTGGGATTTAACTACGCAAAAGTGCATCAAAAGTATTAAAGCGCATGCACGCCCTGTTTTATCTGTTTGTTTTAGTCCAGATGCAAAATATGTTGCTTCTGGCTCGTCCGATGGAATTGGAAAACTGTGGGAAGTTGAAACAGGAAAACTGATTGTGCCATATTATGGGCATACTGATAACATTTATTCAATTGCGTTTAGTCCTGATGGACAGTTTGTTGCAACAGGCTCAATGGATAATACGATTCGGATATGGAATTACAAAACAGGAAAATTAGAGCGCGAACTGAATGGACATGCGTCGGGCGTATCGGCGATTGCTTTCGACCCAGAAGGCGATTTTCTTGTAAGTGGAAGTTGGGACAGAACGTTGAAAATATGGGATGTTTTTTCGGGACAAAATTTGGGTACTTCCCACTCTTCAAGTTTAGAATACACATCAATTTGTTATAGTCCAGATGGTAAACAGGTTGTTTGTGGTACGTATAATAACTATTTCCGCACTAGTAGCATTGAGTCGCTGAAACGTGCATCGTACATTCTGTCGGCATCTGAAGCGATTGAGCAAAATGGACATACTAATTATATTAGTTGTGTTGATATGAGTCCAGATGGTCAATATATTATTACAGGCTCTTTTGACCGCCGTATTAAGTTACGTGATACGTATAGTGGCGAAATTATCAAAACTTTCAAAGGTCATAATCAATATATTAGTTCGGTTAAATTTAGCCCTGATGGAATGTTTTTTCTGAGTGGCTCACGAGATAATTCGCTGAAATTATGGAGTTTGGAGACAGGAACAGTTGTTCATAATTTTTTTGGACATAAAGACTGGATAACAAATGTTGATATTAGCCCTGATGGCGAAACGGCATTAAGCTCAAGCTGGGACAAAACAATTCGATTATGGGATTTGAAAACCGGCAAACAAAAAGGACGTATAAAAGCACATGCCGATTGGATTTCGTACGCAGCTTTTAGCGATGACGGCAAATACATAGTAAGTTGTTCTGGCGACAAGTCAATTAAGGTGTTTGATGCAAAAACTGGCATATTATTTCACCAATTTACTGGACACGAAGAGATAATCCGTTGCGTACGTTTTAGTCCGGATGGCAGCACAATTGTTAGTTGTTCTGGAGACGGTGAGGTTATGGTGTGGAGTATGCACGAAGAGGAGGCATTACGTAGCGTTAAAATTAGCACAAGTGATATTCCGTCAATTCTCTTTAGTAGAGATTCTAATTTGATTATCCTTTCAACAGGCGATGGCAAAATAATTTTACTAGATGCCGAAACATTGAAAATCAAAGCAACAATAAATGCTCACACAAATTATATTAGTTCTATTTCGCTCAGTTCTGATGGTAACTTGCTGGTTAGTTGTTCTTACGACCTTTCGACGAAAATGTGGGATATTTCTAAGCATTTAAAATCGCGATAATTGTTTGGCTATGTAATTTAAGTAGATGCGTTAAAATAATCGACACTTTTCGAGTTGTTATTGACTTGAACAGGGTTTTTCATGAAAATTTGTCTGTTTTGTCAAACTGCTTGCTACAACGGCGTTTTGCGGC
>JAOZMU010000466.1 GCA_029934165.1 Bacteroidales bacterium | reverse complement strand
TTTATTAACCTAAGTTGTTAATTCACAGCTTAAACGTTTCATAAAAAATAGGTCTAAGACCTTACGTTGATAATTAGGTTCGTAATAACTACAAAAAGTTCCGCAGATTTTTACGCAACTACTTATCAAGGTCTTCAAAAGAAATATCTGTAAACTTACTTTCATCTATTTCAATCTCTTTTTGTTGTTTTTCTGTGCGGATAAAATTTATTACATCTTCCAACCCATCAGAGAATTTATCAAAATCTTCTTTATATAAAAAGAGTTTGTGTTTTTCGTAATGAAAGTTACCTTCACTATCAAATTTTTTCTTGCTTTCTGTAATAGTAAGATAATAGTCATTTTTTTTTGTCGCCTTCACATCAAAAAAATAGGTTCTTTTTCCAGCCCTGACTGCCTTTGAGAAAATATCTTCTCTATCTATCCCATCTTTTTTTTCGTATCCTTCCATCGTAAAATCTAATTTTAGTTGTTTTTTCAACTCGTATATATCAAAAATATTTAATAAAAGTATCTTTCAAAAGTAATAATTATATTTAAAAAATATTACGATTTATCTTTTTTTACATCAAATATTATTATCAAACTCATAGTGATATTTATCGGAAAATATATTGTGCTGATATTCAGGCTGTTAATAACAACAAAAGTGTCGATTATTTTTACGCACCTACTTATTATTGGTACACGCAAAAAAAAAACTCAAAACAGTAAACAACGTTTTTTTCTGTGGTTTTGAAACAGTTATAATTTTATTATATTTGTGGTGTTAAAATTTGCTGTAGAATAAGCCTTGAGTACAGAAAAAGTTTTGTCTTTTTTGCGAAAATTAAATTAATTCCAAATTATCGCAATACTTAAAATCGAAATTATAGATTGACTTAGTAATGGAAAATTAATAATTAATAATTTTGCTTACGCCTGATTTAGTTTTAGTTAGGAATTTTAATGGCTTACTTTATTAAATTCATTTTACTTATCGCAAACAAATCAATAAAATAAACTGCAATATGAAAAAATTTGATCCCTCAAGAGAGATTCAATATTTGAAACAATTTGGAGAATTTGGAGGAGTAAACCCTGCAATTACCGACTCATCAACATTCACATTTCTTGGTGCAAAAACAATGGTCGATACCTTTGAGGGCGAAGCCGAAGGTTGCTTCTTATACTCGCGCCATTGGAATCCGATGAATAAATACCTTGCAGATGCCTTGGCAGCTATGGAAGGAACAGAAGCCGGCTGGGTTACAGGCTCTGGCATGGCAGCGATTACTTGCACTATATTAGAAATTTGTAATTCTGGCGACCATATCATCTCTAGCATAACCACTTATGGCGGAACTTATGCTTTTTTAATGAATTACTTGCCAAAATTTAACATCGACGTAACATTGGTTGACATTACCGATTTAGAAGCAGTAAAAGCAGCTATTCGTCCAAACACAAAAATAATTTACACCGAAACACTGACAAACCCACTGTTACAAGTATCTGATATTCCTGCTCTTGCAAAAATATCGAACGCAAACAACATAAAATTAGTTGTCGATAATACTTTTTCGCCGATGATGGTTGCACCTTATTCGCTTGGTGCGCATGTAGTCGTATATAGTATGACGAAATTTATTAACGGCAAAAACGATTGTGTTGCTGGAGCAATTTGTGCCGATGCCGATTTTATAAACTCAATAATTGATGTAAACACTGGTACAGCAATGCTTCTGGGACCAGTAATCGACCCATTACGTTCGTCAAGTATCTTGAAAAACTTACACACCCTTCACATCAGAATGAAACAGCATAGTTTTAATGCAGCATTTTTGGCAAAAAAATTCAATGAAGTAGGAATGAAAACCTCTTATCCAGGGCTGCCAGCTCACCCCGGACACGATATTTTAACAAAAATGATGAACCCTAAATTTGGTTACGGCGGAATAATTGCAATCGATGTTGGAACAGCAGAAATTGCCGCGAATTTTATGGAAGCAATGCAAAGCAAAGGCGTTGGTTATCTTGCAGTTAGCTTAGGATACTTCAAAACATTATTTAGTAATTCTGGCAGTAGCACATCGTCCGAAGTACCAATCGAGACACAAAAAGAAATGGGGCTAACCCCAGGATTAGTGCGCTATTCTGTTGGACTTGATAACGACATCGAAGATACTTGGACAAGAATAGAGGAATCTTTACGAGAAACAGGAATAATAAAATAAATAGGTCAAAGACCTTAAATTAAATGTTTGATATTCGGACATTTGCATAGCAAGATGAGATTATGCAACAACAGCATATCTGCACAATCGTTGCATAATCTCTTTTTTTGCATATATTAAAAATTGATGGCAAGAACAGATAAATTTATCGTTAAAACATTCAGTGGGTTAGAAAATGTTTTAGCAAAAGAGTTAAGAGGCATAGGAGCCGAAAATATTCAACCCTCGCGACGTTCTGTTTCGTTTTCTGGAACGAAAGAAATGATGTATCGAGCTAATATGCAGCTGCGTACAGCTCTTTCGATACTAAAACCTATCTACACATTTCAGGCACGAAGCGAAATAGAGTTTTACAAAGCAGTTCGTAGCGTGAGGTGGAAAGATTATATAGATGTCAATCAGACATTTGCGGTTGAATCTGTCGTTTTTTCGGAGTATTTTAGCCATTCGCAATATATCTCCCTAAAAACAAAAGACGCTATTGTCGATTATTTTCGTGGCGAAACAGGCAAACGACCTTCAGTTGACCCCAAAAATCCACATCTAAAAGTTACAGTGCATATAAGCGAAAACAATTGTACACTATCATTAAATAGCTCCGGACAACCACTATTTAAACGCGGCTATCGTCTTGATAGTCATGTTGCACCGTTAAACGAGACATTAGCCGCCGGCATGGTTTTGCTGAGTGGTTGGAAAGGCGATTGCCAATTAATTGACCCAATGTGTGGCTCAGGAACAATCTTGACAGAAGCAGCAATGATAGCACAAAAAATCCCACCAGGAGCATTTCGCAAAGATTTTGGTTTCAGGTTTTGGCGCGATTTCGACTCGCAATTATGGCGAAAAATAAAAACCGAAGCAAACAACCAAATAATCAATTTGGACGAAAGGATGATTTTAGGAGCAGATATTTCGCCAGATGCAATAACGATAAGCAACAATAACATCGAAAACGCGGGACTTGAAGACAATATTCGGTTGAAAATAAGCGCATTCGAAGATTTATCACCGCCCGAAGAAAAAGGAATCATCATAATGAATCCACCTTACGATGAACGAATAAAACAAGACGACATAATGGACTTGTATTCAAAAATCGGTAGCGAGCTGAAACACAAATACGAAGGATTTTCGGCATGGATATTGAGCAGTAATTCCGAAGCCATAAATCAAATCGGTTTAAAATCGTCTGAAAAGATACCTTTATTTAATGGACCTTTAGAATGTAAATATTTGCGATACGATTTATTTAAAGGAACAATGAAACAAAAGAAAATGCGTGGAGTTGTCAAATAAAGCAAACTAAAATTAATACTTTGCCTAAGTACCTATACAAAAGAGTTGATTATCTTTACGCACCTATTTAGTAAATTAAGTACTCATACAAAAGTTCTTACGCTTTTTATTAACATAAGTTGCTAATTCACAGCTTAGACGCGTCATAAAAAAATAGGTCTTAGACTGGGATGTTAATAATTGATTATTTTGTACCCTATATG
>JAOZMU010000465.1 GCA_029934165.1 Bacteroidales bacterium | reverse complement strand
TTGACAAAACAAACAAATTTTATGAACAAACCCTGCTTTTTAATATTGAGACAACGATTTACTATTTGACTGAAAATCAGTAACAAACAACAAATAATGGTATAAGTTAATTTAATCTTCGTTCTAATGATAATAAGCGGCTAAGAAATTGGCGTTGTTTAAAATACCCGCGCAGTTGTTTGACGCAAAATAAGTAAATTCAATGAGTTATTTTTGCTTGATGAAACTTATAAGCTCTGAGACATATTTTTTAAAGCCTTTGGTTTGATAATTAATCTATTACGCTAAAAGAAAGTGTAAAAACTTTTGTAAGAGTTCTTAAATTCTTTAGAAAATCGTATCTTTGATAATATTAAGTAAAAATGAAAAAAAATAACTTAGAACGAAGATTAAATTAACTTATACCATTATTTGTTGTTTGTTATTGATTTTCAGTCAAATAGTAAATCGTTGTCTCAATATTAAAAAGTGCAGGACACTTAGTCCAATAAATTTTGTAACATGAATATTATCAGGCGTAAGTTAATTCTTAATTCACTTAATTTTCTCTGTATCAATACCAACTTAGTAAAGTACAGAACATTAGTAAGAAACCAAAAATCTCATGCGAAAACTATTAGTATTATTATTTTTAGGAGTTATAAGTAATTTAGTATCAGCACAAAACGATACTAATTTGCTGGAAAAGTATTCACCAAATTTTGAATTTAAAGAAGGGCTATATTTGAATTTTGAACAATTGAAGTCAAATAAACCAGTTGCAAAATCACGAGTTGTTACATCGTTGAAATTAAATGACATAGCATTTTTTGAGAAGATATTAGATACCGAATTTATTACCATTTATGATGACAATGGTGCGAATAAAGAAATTGAAACAGAACAGATTTGGGGCTATTGCAACAACAATAAAATTCACATAAATTACATGGGCAAATATAATTTCATTCCCTTTTTTGGTGCAATTTGTCATTTTATTGCCTACGTAACAACCACTGAACATGTGCGCAACAACTATGCTAATAATTATTATCGACCAGTATATCCATCTAGTACAGAAAGTACTGAAATGAAGCAGTTTATGCTAGATTTGACCACAGGTAAGATTTACGATTTCGATGTCAAATCGGTGGAGGTATTATTAATGAAAGACACGTTATTATACGATGAGTATATTGAACTGCGCCGTAGAAAAAAGCGAAATTTGAAATATTTGTATTTGCGCAAATTCAACGATAGACACCCTATATATTTCCCTGTAAAATAATTGCTCACGTAAATTTATTTAAGCATATAATGCCATTTATTTACAAACGTATTATACTGGTAATTAAGTCAATAGCAACATAATTAATGTCTATTATTTTCACACACCTTTTTTTTTCAATTTAATACCAGCTTTATAATATTTTATTTCTACAAATGCTTTTGCTCGAAAATGAACAATTAGAACGAAGATTAAATTAACCTATACCATTATTTGCTGTTTGGTGCTTATTTTCAGTCAAATAGTAAATCGTTGTCTCAATATTAAAACGTGCAGGGAACTTAGTGTTCAGTAACATCTAATTTAAGGTCTAAGACCTAATTTTCATGAAATGTTTTAGCTGACTATTAACAACTTAGGTTAATAAAAAGCGTAAGAACTTTTGTAAGAGTACTTATGAATCTCTATATGAGTCCGGATTTATTACAGGCAAAATATGAGTATGCTTTCAAAATTAAGATTTTAGATTTATATCGTAATGCTGACATAAAATATTAATAATATGCCGACGTTAAAATTGAGGACAAAACAGGAAAATACGATTAAAAAAGCCTTCTCCTCACAATAAGCACTGTGAAGAGAAGGCTAACGCATTCAATTACAAGAATATATATCCTATGCTTCTTCTGTTGCAGTTGTTACAGTTCGTTTGTTTCCGGTGGCAAAGAAATAAAAACCTAAAGTCATCGGAAGAAGAAATCTGAAAATATCATCTACTTCTATTCCTGTTTCAGAAATTGCTAATTTAACTATCAAGTAGGTATAAATACTAAATACGCCTAAGCCTGCAATTGATGTAACAATCGGGGTTTTAGTAAAAGCTCCAACGAATAATAAAATTACAGACAGGTAAAATCCCGAGGCAATTAGAAAATCCTCATCGTTGAAATTGAAAATTTTGATTGCTTCGAAATACGAATATCCAATAAAAGCAATAAGAGAAAATCTTAGTATCCAACGTGCAGTTGGAGTAAAAACTTTAAATGGTCCCATAGTTTTTTTGTTTGATGTTAGAATTATTAGCTGGTTTCATATTATTGTGTTAATTGTTTGTAAGTTAGATTTTTAGTAAGCACGCATACTATTTTTTACGTTCACCTTTTCTCCACTTCTCCTTGTTGAGTGTTTTTCCATATTCATCAAAATACACCCATTTGCCGTGTTTTTTACCATTTTTATATCTGCCCGAAATTTTTAAATTCCCGCTGGTATAATAAAATTCCGCATCTCCATCAAGGATACCTTCATCATAATTTAGAAGAGCTTTTCTTGCCCCCGATTTGTAATACTCCCGATAAATTCCGTCAATAATATCCTCCTCAAAAAATGCTTCGGCTTTCTTATTTTCATTATTATCATTGTAATAGAAGACAGCAGTGCCATTCACTTTCCCATCTTTGTAGGTTGCAGAGTTCATCACTTTTCCGTCCGGAAAATAGGTGCGCCACAATCCACTCATGGCAGATTCCAGAATATTTCCTTCGGCACGAACATTTTCTGAGTTGTTTTCGTAAAACAACTTTAGTTCGCCCTCTGTTTGCAATTGCTCATCGGTTAATACTATTTTAAAGCCAAGAGTATCAATGGATTGGTTAAAGAGGTTTTCTGCTGCCGACTCTTCCATCTGCTCTAATTGGTCGTTTATGAGTGCATTTTCATCATGCTCGGCAATTAACGTAGTTGCAAGAATATCGCCTTCCGATACTAACTGAAAACCAAACCGCGCAAAACTCAACAAAATAGCCTTATTTTCGGATAAGCTCTTTTGCGTTTCTTGTGTGCTGTAATGGTATAAATGCTCGTAAACTTTAGGTGTATTCACGTATATATTCACATTTGATTTTACGCTGAATTCATCTTTAAAATTCATGAAATTTATGTCTCGCGACAATATTTTTCCTGCAATATAATCGTCTATCAATTCGCGTAACAACTCATCAGAATTGCTAAACAACACAAAATCATCTATATAAGTGAAGTATGGTTTCTCAATGTCCGCAAATAGTTTACCAAAAAACATTTTGAAAAAACCTTTGATTTTCAGGTAATTAATCTCATATTCTTTGTAATTTATTACATCAAATTTCACAGGAGTTCGCCTTCGTATCTGTTTTGTCAAACGGTTCATACCAGCTTTTGCAGCATCAATATCATTGGCGTGTATAGCTACCACTACGTCTTCCTCGCGTTTATTTCCTGATGGTCGTAATTTGACGAATGCAATTTCTTCGCCAATCCAATCGAAAAAATCCTGTTCCAAATTAATTTTGAGTAATTTTTCTACACGACGCATATTTTTTTCATAATCCGCCATTGATTCAGCATCGCTCTTGGCATATTCACTTATCATTACATCGTGAAAAATCTTATATTTCTTAAAACATAGCGAGAGGTAAATGGCGGTTTTATTAGTTAAAATTTCATACGCAGAAATTTTACCCGGTTTCACACT
>JAOZMU010000464.1 GCA_029934165.1 Bacteroidales bacterium | reverse complement strand
TGGATTCGGAATGATTAAAATTTCGTCTGTATTTTCTGTATTTTGGATTTTCATTTTTATTGAATTTTGTGATAATGCAAAGATAATATTTTCTTATTATAACAGATTTTGTTGAAAAATGTAAATTTGTGAAAAATTAGCCTAATATGTGTTGTCTGTGTTTTATTTTATGCGATGATAGGAATACGAGTTTAACTGATAAACACAGATTTTTCTAAATTTGAATAAAATATTTGCGATATAATAAACTGAAAATCAGCAAATTATAATTCCAACAAAAACTGTTATAATCAGTAAATTTTTTCAAGCTTATTAATTCCTCTAAAATTTCCAATTTTTATTTGTTCAATATGTGCCATTTTATTTTTATAAATTTTTTTTTTTATTGCCTCAAAATTACTATTTTAATTTTATTAAAAGTAAATATTTACTGAAAAGTCTTTCGACTTTCAGCATAAGTGCCCTGCACTTTTTAATATTGAGACAACGATTTACTATTTGATTGAAAAACAGCAAATAATGGTATAGGTTAATTTAACCTTCGCTCTAATATACAAAATATTGTATTTCAAATCAAATTACTTTTTGTTCAAAATCTAATATTAAGGTCTAAGACCTATTTTTTATGAAACGTTTAAGCTGTGAATTAACAACTTAGGTTAATAAAAAGCGTAAAAACTTTTGTAAGAGTACTTATAAGAGCATCTGCGCAAAAAATATCTTTGAAAATATGTGGAATTTTATCTTTTGGCAATTTGGGAGTTGGAAAGTACCATGCACTTTTCTAGTATAAGCATTTTCATTTTTCGTAAGTTTTCGATTTAATCAATTGTTTAACAGGTATTTCAAGGATAATCATATCTCGGACAGATACTCATCAAAAAAGACAGTACTACCGTCCGACTATACAGAATCGCTTATGTACCAATTGATTATCAAGTTAAAAACAGTAGAACTGCAAATCCATATTTTAAGGAATACGACAAATATTTTTATTCGCGTGAACAAAAAAGAAAGAAACTTGCAGAAAAAGGTAAGCAAAAAACGCTATATTTGGAAAACCAAAAACAAACAGTCGGGTATATCTCTTCGCCGAAAATGCCTTAAAAGTGCTTGAACCATAAGCAGTGAAACTCGCATGTCCGGTTCTTAATTGGTTAACGCTACCCTGTATGTTCACTAAAAAAACAAAATAATGATAACAAAAAACCTATTAAAGCCAAATTCGGTCAGAAAGCATTTATTGTATTCATTATCAGTAAATTAAATATTCCGTAATACGCCAAAATATTTGATTCTTTATGTTAAAATTGCCCTATTTTGTATAAATTCAGACAAATTTTGCGCATTAAATCCAATAGGATGTAACATTACAGACTTTTATTGTGTTGTATATCATGCAATTAATAAAATCTGACCGAATTTGGCTGTAATAGTTTGGCTCTTCTAAAAAAGGGATACTCGATAACAAAAACAGACGGAAAAACGATTCGTTCTGTCAATGATGTAAAGGACGGAACATTAATAGAAACAACGCTACCCGATGGTAAGATTTTTAGTGAAATTTAAAAAAACAGTAACAGCAAATAATTTTAGTTTGGTTTCTATTTTGTTGGTAATGTTGTTGTTAACAACCATTCCAGACAGCTCGGTGGCACAAAACCCTGTTGATACTCTTTTGTCGAAACTGAAAATGCCAATTGCCGATTCGGCAAAAGTTGATGTTTATGCCGATTTGGCGTGGGAACTTAGTCGTTCCAATCAGGAGAAGGCTTTAGAATATGCCTTTTTAGGATTGAATCTAGCTGAAAAAATTAGTTACAAAAAAGGAAATTGCAGTTGTTTATATCGTATTGCGGTGCTATATTTTCAGTTGGGAGAGTACGATAACTCTCTTGGCTACTACAAACGCACGCTCGATATTAGCCAAGAGATTGGTTTGCAAAGGCGTGAGGCTTACTCTCTTATGGGCATGGGTATGGTTTATTTTCAGCGTGGCGACTATAAAAAATCCCTTGATTATTATATGCAAAGCAAAAAAATTTGCAAAGCCATCGGAGATAATTATGGGGTATCATATTCCTTGAGCAATATGGCTGGAGTTTACTATGAACAAGGCGATTACGGCAAATCTATTAAGAATAATTTTGATGGAGTGGCAATCAGAGAAAAAATTGGCGATAGTTTAGGCATAGCCTATTCGTTTGCAAATATTGGAGAGGCATTTTACAGAATGGAAAAATTTGATAGTGCGCTGCATTACAATAACATAGCTATTGATTATTTTAATTTATTGGGCGATAAAAAAGGCGTTTCGGATTGTTATAGCACTATTGCGCATACCTACCAGAAGATGAAAAAATATGATAATGCGTATCGCTTTTATAATCAGAGCCTTAAAATTAGAGACAGCTTGGGTTTCCGAAAAGAAACAGTAGATTCGCATGTTTCTTTAGGAAAATATTTTTTGGAAGTCGGCAAACCAAACAATGCAAAAGAGCATTTTGAGATTGCCTACCAAGATGGAAATCGCCTAAATTTGAAACGAACAATTCAATCGGCAGCAAAAGGGCTTTCGCAAATCTCTGAGCAAGAGGGCAATTACGAACTTGCCTTGAAATATCATAAAGTATATAAAGCCATGGGTGATAGTCTTTGGGACGATGACAAAACTCGCGCCATTGCCCGTATTGAGATGCAAAACGCTTTGGAGGAGTTGAATGTCGAAAACGAAATAGAAAAAGCACTGAAAGAGGCTGAATATCAAAAAAATATAGAGCAACAAAACTATTGGATGGCTTTTTTTATCGTGGTTTTATTCCTTCTTTTGGTACTTGTTGCGGTGCTGGTTATTGCTGGTCGGATAAAACAAAAAATAAACATAAAATTGGCATCGCAAAAGAGAGAAATTGAGCTTCATAGCAATAATCTGAATAAAAAAAATGAGGAGCTTGAACAACTCAATGCGACAAAAAACAAACTCTTCTCAATAATTGCTCACGACCTGAAAAACCCCCTCAACAGCCTTATTGGTTTCTCGAAACTACTGCTCGACCACTACGACAAAATATCGAGCGAAAAACGTCTCGATTTTATCCAACGGATTTATAACTCGGCAACACATACTAACGATTTGCTAAACAATCTTTTACAGTGGGCGCGCTCTCAAACAAATTCCATCAAACCAAAACCAGAAAAAATCGGGTTACAGAGTTTATTATCAGATGTTTTACTCCCACTTAAACCTATTGCCGACAATAAATCAATAAAAATAATGCTTGAAATACGACCAGAAAAGTATGTTTTTTGCGATAGAAATATGTTTTTTGTAGTCTTTAACAACCTCATTACCAACGCAATAAAATTCTCGAAACGAAACGATAAAATCACAATCACAGAGACCGATGATGAGAACTTTTGCGTTGTCAGCGTAGCCGATAATGGTATCGGGATGACCGAAGAGCAAATTGCAAATATGTTCGATATAAACAAGGCTGTTTATACCAGCGGAACAGACAAAGAACAAGGAACTGGACTTGGATTGATAATTTGCATGGAATTTATTCGTTTGAATAATGGGAAAATAAAAATAAAAAGTAAGCCAGATAAAGGCTCAGAATTTTTAATTTCGCTGCCGTTATTTGCTTAGTAAAATGAATTTAATAAAGTATCCTAACTAAAACTAAATCAGGCGTAAGCAAAATTATTAATTATTAATTTTCCA
>JAOZMU010000463.1 GCA_029934165.1 Bacteroidales bacterium | reverse complement strand
GGAATGACTTTTCATCATACTTTTTAAATCTAATTTTCAAATGCAGAAAGTTTTTATACGCACGCAATAACGCAAAAACCGCTATGCTACAAAATTTGTGCGTGGCGGTTTTTTAAAAGCGGTTTGACGTAGACAACAGAATTACAAAATTTTGAGCGTATGCAAAATAGCTTCAACGCGACGAATATAATCGCGTTTTTCTTGCTTTCCAGCATAAACATACCCATCAACAGTTACGATGCGATTTCGCTTTTTGTCCACCATCGAAATTGAAACAAAAGGACCACCCATGAAATCGTTGTTTACAAGCCAAATCCCGCGTAACTTTGTCGCATATTCACCATTGAGCATAAACTCCTCAAAACCTGTGCTATACATCGAATCAGTGTACATATAATTTTTCTTAAACTCATCTTGAGCAACATATTGTTTCAAAAAAGAATCGCGCATACGAATCAAAGACTCTTTTTCAAACGTATTCGAATCTACATAATCATAAAAATACACAAAAAAGGCTTCCGTAGTTTTCGGTTTTTCAGTGCCAATCCAAATAAAATTTTCTTCCTCCATAAATATTTTATACCCATTCGGGGCAACCATCGAGATATGGTAATTTTTCTCCAACTTGGCTCTAATAGCAGGAGCTTCGTTCTTCCGATAAAAAGCGTTAGTACGCTTCATATCAGCCTCAATCAGTTTGTTTGTTATCAGTTTTTTATTATCGCGCACCAATTTTTCAAAAGTCGAATCATTGGGAGCAGTAATTTTCATAATATACTGAGCCTTAGCCCATTTGTCGTTTTCAAAAACAATTTTTGGCTCGGTGAATTTGCTCGATATTTCTGTCAATAATACAGTTCGGTGCGCCTTAAACATACTTTTGAAATTCTTTGGAGTTATACGTATAACATGAAACATTTCTTCGGGTTGCGGAACTCCAATCATCTCTTCGTTCAGAATCTCGTAAATCGCTTTACCAGAGGGCTTTTCCCATAGTTTTTTTTCCATTACAACCACAACCTCGGCAAAGCGTCCTGCCGAATTTGGTTTGAAAATTTCGTTTCCACTTTCACCCCAATCGCCTGAACATCTGCACATTACAAATGCAAGCATAGAAAATAATGCTACTGAAATTATATTCTTCATTTTTTAATGTTTTATGCAATACACGCCAACAGGTAAACTGTTTGTGCATTACGATTTCCAATCACAAAAATCTGACAGCAAAGATTTTAATTTAATAATTAAATACTTGCGGATAAATAAACAACATACACAAAAACACGCTAATAAAAGCGTACTCTTGTGCAATACAACGGGGGGCAGCGCAGCAATTGTTTAAAGTCTAAGACTTATTATTTAAGAAACGTATTATCTGGTTGTTAGCAACTTATGTTAATAAAAAAGCGTAAGAACTTTTGTAAAAGTACTTACTATTCGATTTTATTCTTTGGCATCTTCCTCTTTTATTTGCTTGGTTTTTGTGTCTTTATCCTCCTTATTTTTTCGTGTTGCTTTTTTAAACTCAGTCATTCCCTGACCGATACCGCGCATAAGCTCAGGAATTTTTTTCCCGCCAAAAAGAAGGATAATGACTACTACGATGATAATAATTTGTGCTGGACCAATAACTCCTGCCTGAAAAACTTGTGTCATGATTAATTGTATTTATGTTTGAATTTACTACTAAGTATAATGCCTAAAACCAATTATTTATGCGACGTTTAAACTGTGAATCAGCAACTTACGTTAATAAAAAATAGCAAAACTTTTGTAAGAGTACTTATTAGAACGGAGGTTAAATTAACCTATACCATTATTTCAGACATATTAAATAATTGACTTGAAACTGCTTAATTTTCTGAATGCAAGTGAATTGCGCAAAAATTGGACATTTTAGATTTGAAAAAGCACATGATAATTATTAAACAGCTGATATTCAGCATTAATAAATTGTGGTAATTGTAATTATACTCGTAAAATGTCCAAAATCAATTGCGAAAATAGTCATTATTTTATATCTCTGTATTTGCTATTTGTTGCTTAATTTTCAAAATTACATTAACTTTTCGAAATCAACTTCAATTTTTTTGTTCTTGTCAAAATCGAAAAGAGTTAGCCGTCTAATTTGGTAGTATTGAGTCCAATAGCTTCGTAGCGCACTCAAGTAATTTCGTCTTGCGTTGTCTTTTTCTGTTTTTGCTAAATTCAAATCCAGAACAGAAACTTTGCCAATATAAAAACGCTGTAATGTAATGTAGTAGCGGTTTTGAGCGATAGTATCAGTTTTTTGCGAGATAAGAATTTGTTTATCCTGCATATTAAACTGATTTACTTGAATGCGTACATTTTGCTCGAAGTCGCTAAGTGCTTGCTCTACAAGTATATCGGTCATTTCTTTGTTTGATTGTGCCATTTTGTATTTGCCGCGTCGCCTGCCCCAATCCAAAATCGGAATTGTAATCCCAATCTGAACCAGTTGGTGGTCTTGTGGGTTTGAATACGCATCGGCAAAAACCTCGTTACTTTGCGTAAGCCCGTAAGATGCATTTAGTTCGGCTTGAAACCTATTATCAAATTTTGCCTGTCTAACTTCGCTTTGAGCTTGAACGGTTTGAATTTCAAGGTTTAAAGCCTCAGAGTTATTTTCTTTTGCAAGCATTATAGCCTCTTGCGTATCTATCTCAAATTCAGGAATATCTGTCGGAATTATTAGTTTTAGGTTTACATTTCCGCCAAAACCTAAATACGACCGCAATCGCTCCGAGGCAATGTCGAGCCTTAGCTTTGCGTTGTTTTGCTCGGTGCTGGCATTCAGTACGTTTAGCTCAAATTGCAGCAAATCGTTTTGAGCTATCGTCCCAACATTGTATCGCCCTTTTGCAATGTGAAATAATGTATCGTTATTGGCATAATTTTTCTTTGCCATTTCAAAGTTTATTTGCCCTAATGCTAGGTCGAAAAATAACTCTGTTGCTTGACGATTAATAGTTTCGACTGTTTCGACGTAGTTTTTGCGTGCTTGCTCGTAACGCATCGGAGCTATTTTTTTTCGCCATTTCATGTCGTTGTACGCAAAAAGTGGTTGCCGATAGCCAACGCTTATCGGTGTTGTCATGTAGCGTGAGTTTGGGTATTTGCCACGGTTTTCGAGCCATTCCAAATTTGTTGAGATTGAAATTTGACCACCCGTAAGACCGACGTTTTGCGACAACGACACGCCGCCACTCATGCTCATTGTGTTTTCTTCTACGTATGTGCTAGTGCCATCGCCAAGCAGAAGTCGCGAGTAAACTCTACGAAAACTCGGAACTACGGCAGTCATCGAAAGCTGAGGTAAAAACTCTGCGCGAAATGATTTATATTCCCAGTAACTTGCTCTGTATTTGTGCCTTGCAATGTAAACTTGTGGCGATTGAGTTGTTGCAAGCTCAATAACTTTATCAAAAGTTAATTCTTGCGTTTCTTGTTGCGCCTCTATTGTTTGCAACGAAGTATAACTAAAAAACATTGCAAAAAATAGGCTTTTTTTAATATTCATTATTTTTATGGTTTATTTGTCAATTATGGGATTAATGTCAAGCTATTTTTACGTAGCGTTAATTTTGTTTGTGATTTAAAAATTAAAAATAGCCATGTGTTCTTAAAAAATTAATACATTGTAAATTATCATATTAGTAATGGAAAATTAATAATTAATAATTTTGCTTACGCCTGATTTAGTT
>JAOZMU010000462.1 GCA_029934165.1 Bacteroidales bacterium | reverse complement strand
GTCCAAAGTCTAATAAGTAAAATGAATTTAATAAAGTAAGCCATTAAAATTCCTACCTAAAACTAAATTAGGCGTAAGCAAAAATTATTAATTATTAATTTTCCATTACTTAGCTAATGCTTAGGGTTTTTTATTGATAACTAAAAATTAAATAAATAGTGAATTTTGTTATAGTCTAATTTTCACCTCAGTTTTTTGCCCGTCTCCCTTTTTACTTATAATATTTATTATTCCATTTATTGTTTTCACGCGAGTGATAATGTTTTTTAAACCCATATTTTCCTCACCAAGTCTGATTGAATTTTTGACATCGAAACCAATTCCGTTATCAGAATATAGCAGCTTTAGCAGCTCTGGCGTATTGGAAATCGAAAGATGAGCCTTTGTTGCAGTGGCGTGTTTTAATGTGTTGTTAATTAACTCATTAATAACTCTAAAAAGAATAACTTCGGTGTTATGGTCTAATTTGCAACTAAAATTTTTTGAGTCGAAATCAATTTCAATTACTCGGGTAGTATTCAGTTTTTCGCAGAAAGATTTTATGGAAACAATTAACCCAAAATTGCTTAAAACATTTGGTTTTATGTTGTTAGCAATTTCTTTTGAACTTAAAATTGCCTCATTAATAAGGTCTTTCATATCCTGAATTATTTTCGGAATTTCGTCCTTACCGAATTTATCCAACTCAAATAAATTTAGATAAATATTTATGCTAGATAAAAGTGCGCCCATTCCATCGTGAAGGTCTTTTGCAAAGCGGTTTCGCTCCTTTTCTTCCGTTTGAATAATAGTGCTTACAATTCGACGCTGAATGGCTTTTCGTTCTGTCAAATCCCGAAAAATTGATAAAATGACTTGTTTGCCGTCATAGTCGATAATTCGCGCACTGATTTCTACTGGGATATTGCATTTATTGCTGGCAAGCAAATTTGTTTCGGCAATGAAATAGTTTGTATCCTCTAGCCGCTCTACCATTTCCTCAAAAGTTACTTCATGTTTTGACCGGCTTAAATCACTAGCATTTATGCTTTTAAGATTTTCAGAACTGTAATTCAGAAGTTTTCTAAACTCTGAATTTGTATTCAAAAATTGACCTTGTAAACTGCAAATTGCTATCGCATCGTTGCTATTTGCAAAAATGCTACGAAAACGCTCCTCACTTTGTTTCACCGCAATTTCGGCAAGTTTTTGTGTTGTAATATCGCGCGAGGAACATCCAACATACGTTTTATTGCCAAATTGGAGTGGAAACACTACCAGTTCAATAATTTTCTCTGCGTTATTTTTGCATAAAATATTTATTATGCGTGGTAAACAACAATATAGCTCATTTTTATTTGCCAGTATTTTTCTGAAATAATTTCTTATTCTATTGTAAGATTCACGTGTTTTTTGTGTCGGTGGCAGCAACTCAAATTTTACATCCCAAGCAAATTTCCCAATCGAAGATTTGGATGTCATTTGGTATATTTTTTCTTGTGTATTATTCCACTCAGTAATTTTCCCGTTACTGTCGATAATACATAATCCATCACCAAATTGTTGCACAATATTACGGAAACGTTCTTCGCTTTGTTTAAGCGCACTTTCGGCTCTAAATCTCTTTAACTCAAGGTTTTTCTGGGTAATTAGGGCTTGCAAAATCGGAGCAATATATTCCGACACTGTTTCAAGCCTCAGAGAATCGTGTTTATCATAACCGTCCTTTTTATTACTTACCACAATTACCCCTATTGGTTTATCGCCATAACGAATCGGAGTAGCCAAAATGCAGTTTATTCTGTTTATTGGTTGCGATGTTAACAACTGGTTTTTATTTACCCAAATTGTTTTGTTCTTATAAATCGCTTCTCCCCAAGTACTTTGCCAGCTGTTTTGTGATAATTGTAGTGGTTGGTCTGCAACTTTTTCGGTACTGTCGAGTTTGTAGCCAGGGCAAATTAGCATTCCACTATCGTCTATGTAGCCAATAAATCCAACTTTACTCGAAAGCGTTGTCAAAATCTCATTAAAAACATCGAAAAAAACCAACGCGTATGGGCTAGTAAGAAAGAAATTTGCAATGCGATTCTGAGTTTCAATAATTTTTCGGGACTCGTACAGGGATTTTTCGGCAACCTTACGGGCTGTAATATCAATCAGATACGATATTACTTGACCAACTTCTCCATCGGGATTAAAAACTGGATAATAGTGGGTTTCGTATATTCGTTTTTGGTTGCTTATATCCGTTAGTTCATTTTCCAGCTTAAACGATTTATGTGTGCGAACAACTATTTTTATTGGACAATTTTCTTTTACGTCCGTACAATTTAAAGATGATTTATCAAAGTGAAAGTTGCATGGTTTTTTATCTGGAATTTTGTTCAAAATTTTCGATGCACTATTTGCTTTAACAATTCGAAAGCTTTTTACATCAACAATATAAAAAGGGTGAGTGAGCGAATTAATAACGCGCAATAAATATTTGTTTTGGTTTTTTATTGTCTGTTCATTCTTTTTTTGTACAGAAATATCTCTAACAATGGTTTGAATATAAGTTTTACCTTCAAGAACAAAGCCATTTAGCGTTACATCAGCATCAAAAAGTTCGCCACTCATTTTGGTGTGTTGCCAGTAGAAACGCTGAGGTGTACCGCATTGTGTTTCCGAAATTTTCTTTAGAGCCATCGAATACGAGTTACTGCCACTTGGTTGTTGTTCTGGCGAAAAATGACGGATATTTTGTCCGATAATATTCTCGCGCGAGGTTGCAAAAAGTTCTGTTGCTTTGGCGTTGCAATCAATAAAAATATCACGGTTCATAATAAAAATTGCATCATTTGCCTTAGAGAATAACGTCTTGTATTTTTGCTCACTACTTTTGAGCTGTGCATGAGCTTTTTCTTGCTCGGAAAGTTTGATAAATAGTTTTTCCTTTGCTTTTTTTAGCTCTATATGTGTTCGCACGCGCGCAAAAAGCTCAATACTACTGAATGGTTTACGTATATAATCGACAGCTCCAAGCTCAAAACCTTTTTGTAGGCTTTCGTTGTCGGTTCTGGCTGTAAGGAAAATAACGGGAATATCTTTAGTTAAGTCACTTTTTTTCAATTCTTTACATGCCTCAAAGCCGTCTATTTTTGGCATTATAATATCAAGCAAAATCAAATCGAAAGGAATATTCTTTGCACGCTCAATAGCATTTTCCCCATTGCCGACAGATGTTACTATGTATCCTGCATCGGACAAAATGTCTTCTATCAAACTTCTGTTTATTTTGCTATCATCGGCTACGAGAATATGACTCTTTCTTGTTTGCATAGTAAGTGTGTAAATATAAACGTTACTTTTTTTGGTTATTATTGATTTGAATATAAGCTATATACAATTCCGAACAAATTGCACAAAGTGTTTAATTTTTGTGCGGAGTTTGGGCATAAAAAACTTTTTTCATTGAAATTTACCACGTAGTGTAAGTTTAATACTGCAAAAAAACGTATGGCAACACACAGAACCGCAAGCGGAAAAGCCGATAGTCCTTACAAAATAGTGTTGGTCGATGAAAATATGTAGAAATTTAATTTTTAATCGTTTGATTATTAAGTGAAATTTGATTTTGTTTATTTCAAAACAACCCTGTTATGTAGGGACTATCAGATTTTCATTGCACTGGGTGGTTGATTAATTGTTCAGGTTCTATGGTAGAACGTTGTTGGTTAATAAATTTTCTGTTTGGTTCAATATT
>JAOZMU010000461.1 GCA_029934165.1 Bacteroidales bacterium | reverse complement strand
TCGTTTTATTGTTTCATAATTAATTAATTTATATTTTTTTGTCCAAAGTCTAATAGTGAAATAAATTTAATAAAGTAAGCCATAAAAATTCCTACCTAAAACTAAATCAAGCGTAAGCAAAATTATTAATTATTAATTTTCCATTACTAATATAATAAAATTTAATAAAACAACACTGTTATGTAGGGACTATCCAAAATTTTCCGCAATTAAACTATGGTAATAAACAATTTATTGTGCTTTACCATTCATACAGTTACGAAAGTGATTTTGATATTGACAAATAGAAAAAGGTGTTTAACAATTGAAGAAAATTTTTTATAAAACAAGGTTTAACCGATTTAATCGCAAAGAAACACAACGGACTCGCAAAGAACCACAAAGAAAAAACTCTGCAGTACTTTGCGTAAAATTTAGCAGTTCTCTGCGGTAAAAAAGCATTCGAGCCAAATTTAGCAACGAAGAGGAAAATACAAAACCAATAATTAATTAAATGGTGTTGATACATTTGTTTCTCTTCCTGCAGATTTGCCCGCAAAATATAAGTATCAGCCACTGGTAAATACGCTCAATTTAAAATCAACATGTATTTCAGAATGATATATAAGTACTCTTAAGTACTCTTACAAAAGTTCTTACGCTTTTTATTAATCTAAGTTGTTAATTCACAGCTTAAACGTTTTATAAAAAATAGGACTAAGACCTTACATTTTGAAATGTGCGAAATAGAGCCAGATACTTGTTCAGTATCATAAAGAATTTTGCAGTTGTAAAGATTTTATAGATGAGGGTATTGAAATAGATACGAACTTTAGCAATGAAAATGAATTGCCATTTTAAAACTATTGATGCTTTTTGTGATTGGTAAGCACATAATACTTTTCCAAATAAATAACAATATGTACTTATTTGGCAGTTGGTTATTTTGAATTGAGTTTTTAAAACGATAAAATTATGATTAATACGTTTTTTGGCAATGATGATGAGTATAAATATGGAGCAAAGTATAAATTCAAATCATTAAAGGTTTATTGCTCTGGAGAATGGATGTTTGGAGCAACAAAAAAATATCGGCAGGTATTCGATAAAAGTGAGATAGACTACGTAAGCGTTGAGTTTTCGTTTTACAATAAACTTTTTGATGAAAAAGAATGGAAAGCTGAGATTAGAATAAAAGCATTCGAAATTACTGGTAGCAAGAAAAAGGAAATCAGCGACCAAAAAGAAGACATTACCGTCTCGAAAGATGACAATATTGTCAAGATTTACAAAGGCTGGGGTTCAGACAAGCTCGGTAACTTCTGGAAAAGAGGAGGTTATGTTTGGGAAGCCTATATTGATAATGAATTTGTTGCCTCAAAAAATTTCTTTGTCGAAGATGTAGGAAAAATTTCTCAAGGTTCAAATCCATTTTTCGATGTAGTTTCTTTAAAGCTATATAAAGGCGAATATGATGGATGGTCGCAAAAAGAGCGCACGTATCTAAAAAAATTCGACCGTGAAAATACTAGATTTATTTGGGCAGAATTAAAAACTAAGAATAAAATCAACACGGCTTGGAACATTGAGTTGTTTATGAACTTCTATGATGACGCTGGACAGCTTAAAGGTCAGTCGATTACATTGGATAAAATTAAGCAAAAAACAAAAGGTAAAGTCTCGACTTTTCAGGAAGGTTGGGGAAGCAAATCTGGAGGCTCTTGGAAAGACGAAAAATATACTTGCGAAATAGTTTTCATGGATACGCTCGTAGCTATTGTGCCATTCGAGGTTGGAAATGAAGATGTTGAGGGTATTGTAGAAGTTCAGACCACCCAAGAATTTTCTCCTGTTGAGACAGCATCAGCCCAAGAAGAGATAGAAGAAAGTATGGAGGATTTACTCCTGAAATTAGACGAATTGATTGGTTTGAAAGATGTTAAGAAAAAGATAAAAGACAATCTCAATTATCTTGATTTCTTAAAATTGCGCAAAGAAAAAGGATTTGACGATGAAGAACGAATCAGCTTGCATAGTATATTTACAGGTAATCCTGGTACAGGAAAAACTACGGTCGTAAATTTGCTCGGAAAACTATACGCAAAGATGGGTTTACTTTCAAAAGGACATATCCACGAGGTAGATCGCGCAGATTTAGTAGGCGAATATATTGGGCAAACTGCGCCAAAAGTGAAAGCCGCAATTGATGAAGCCAGAGGCGGTATTCTCTTCATCGACGAGGCGTATATGCTTGTGCGCAACGATGCAGACTCTAAAGATTATGGACGTGAGGTTGTAGAAGTGTTGTTAAAGGAAATGTCTGACGGTGAGGGAGATATAGCAATCATGGCGGCTGGCTATCCAAAAGAAATGAGAGTGTTTATCAATGCAAATCCTGGTTTGCGTTCGCGGTTTAATTATTTTTTCCATTTTGATGATTATATTCCCAGCGAACTTCTTGATATTGCGCGTTTTGCAGCATCTAAACGCGCCGTAACCCTGACAGATGGAGCGTGGAATAGTGTTAAAAAGGTACTTATAAATGCGTATCGCGAACGGGATAAATCATTTGGTAATGCACGGTATTCTTATTCGTTGATAGACGAAGGTAAGATGAATTTAGGCTTACGTCTAATAATTCATCCAGATGTGCGCAATTTGCCAAACGAAGTTTTATCTACGGTACAAGAAGATGATATTAAGAAGATTGTACATAAAAAACAACGTAAGAAAATAAATATCGAGATTGATGAAGTTTTACTGCGCGATACTCTTCAGGAATTAAATTTACTTGTCGGGCTGAGGGCTATAAAAGATGATGTTACCGAATTAGTAAAATTAGTGCGTTATTATCGTGAGTCTGGCAAAGATGTACTTAATCGTTTTTCTCTTCATACAGTTTTTACAGGTAATCCGGGGACAGGAAAAACAACTGTTGCCAGAATTATGGGCAAGATATTCAAGGCATTAGGACTTTTAGAGCGTGGTCATGTTGTGGAGACAGACCGCGAGGGAATTATTGCTGGCTATTCTGGACAAACAGCGATAAAAACAAAAGAAAAACTTGACAGTGCGCTTGGTGGCGTATTGTTTATTGATGAGGCTTATGCATTATCCGACGGAAACCACAGTTATGGCGCAGAAGCAATTCAAGTGATACTCAAGCAGATGGAAGATAATCGCGGAAAAATTGCAATTATAGCAGCAGGATATCCTGATAATATGGAAAAATTTCTCAAGGCTAATCCGGGACTAAAATCACGATTTGATAGAACTTTTGTTTTCAAGGATTTCACGCCAAATGAACTTTTTGCCATCAGCAAATCTATGCTTAGTTTAGAAAACTTAATTCCTGATACTGAAGCAACTAAACACCTCAAAAACCATTTTGCAGGTTTGCACAACCGACGCGACAGATATTTTGGAAACGCAAGAACTATACGTAAAATAGTTGTCGAAACCGTTAAAAAACAGCACTTAAGAATGGCTAATTTGGACTCTACCTTGCGAACATTTGAAATAATGGAAACGCTTACGCTGGAAGACGTAAAGCAACTTAATCTGAAAAACGTGCGTAGTGGTGGGATTGGGTTTAAATATCAGTAAATCATGTGTTCGGGAATTGTGTTAAATTTTATTTGAAAAATTGGTGTAACTTAATTAAATTTGTACAAAAACTATTGATATATTTTTAACTAAGCAAAATGAATTTAATAAAGTAAGCCATTAAAATTCCTAACTAAAACTAAAT
>JAOZMU010000460.1 GCA_029934165.1 Bacteroidales bacterium | reverse complement strand
ACTAAATCAGGCGTAAGCAAAATTATTAATTATTAATTTTCCATTACTAAGTCAAACCGATGCAGAAAAACAATAACTATCAAGACGACATTCGCAATTGCCTACGAACACTGGAACAAGGTGGTATAATTGTTTATCCGACAGATACAATTTGGGGCGTGGGTTGCGATGCCACAAACCACGAGGCTGTAAAAAAGATTTTTGCAATCAAACAGCGGCAGGAAAAGAAGAGTATGCTTGTGCTTGTCGATGATTTTGAGCGAATTAACGACCACGTGGACAAGTTGCCAGATGTTGCCGAAAGCCTTGCCACATTATCTGATAGACCTGTTACCATAATTTATGATAACGCTATAAACCTTGCGCCAAACCTTGTTGCAGATGATAAAACCATCGGAATCCGAGTTGCAAAAGATGATTTTTGTGAAGAGCTGATTCGGCGTTTTCGTCGCCCGATTGTTTCCACATCGGCAAATATTGCTGGCGAACCTTTCCCGCGATGTTACGATGACATTTCCCGCGAAATTCTTGATGCTGCAGATTTTGTTGTCGGCTATCGTCAAGACGAAATTTCTGGCGCAGTTCCGTCTTCAATTATCCGTTTGGGCAGTGGAGGTCAGGTAAAAATCATCAGAGAATAGAATTTTCACCCTGTTAATCTTATGTTAAGGAACTATTAATTGCCTTTAGTAATGGAAATTAATAATTAATTTTCCATTACTAAGCATAAATTCTCATAAAAAATATACCATGAAAAAAAAACTGTTTCTTCTTTTATTTAGTGTAATTTTCATATCGGCAAGCGTTTTTGCCCAAATGACTGACCCTGTAAAATGGTCAACGTCCGTAAAAAAAGTCGGCAACGATGAAGTCGATTTAGTTTTTACAGCAAATATAAATCTTGGTTGGGATATTTATACCCAGTATTTTGCCGAAGGCGGACCAATCAGAATGGAATTTACATTCCACAAAAGTCCTAATTATAAATTAGTTGGCAAGACAAAAGAATCTCCTGCACCACATAAAAAAATGGACGAGCTTTTTGGAATTGAGATTCAATATTTCAAAGGCAAAGGCTCTTTTACTCAGCGCATTAAAGTTCTATCCGAAAAAGATTTCGAGCTGAAAACTTCCAATTATTATCAGGCTTGCAACGACGAGCAATGTATTCCGTTTGAGAAAGATTTTGCGCTCAAGGTGAAAGGTGTCGTCAAAGAAAAAACTCCCGAAGAAGCAACAGAAGACGAAACGGAAACATCTGAAACAGAGGTTATTGAAACACAAGAAAGCGATGAAGATACGGCTGCTGCAATTACCGAAACTCCAACAAAAAACAACACCGATGAGCCAGCAAAAATCGAAGAAGCCAAAACAAACCCACTTGGCGACGATTTTAGCGATATGTCTCTTTGGGCATTCTTTTGGGTTTCGTTGTTGGGCGGCGTTGTTGCTTTGCTTACTCCGTGCATTTACCCAATGATTCCGATGACTGTTACGTATTTTATGCACAACTCAAACAACCGCGCAAAAGCCATTTCGCAGGCGTTGGTTTATGGTTTTTCTATCATTCTAATTTTCGTTTTGGTTGGGACGGTTGTTGCCGTGGCTTTTGGCGAGCAATTCAGCAATTGGCTTAGTACTCATTGGGTTCCAAATTTATTTTTCTTCTTTATTTTTATGGTTTTTGCGGCATCGTTTCTCGGAATGTTCGAACTCACTTTGCCAAGTTGGATGGTCAATAAAACAGATAAACAAGCCGATAAAGGCGGATATTTGGGCGCGTTTTTCATGGCGTTTACATTGGTTTTGGTTTCGTTCTCTTGCACAGCACCAATTGTTGGCTCGATTCTCAGTTTTTCGGCACAAGGTCAAGTCCTCAAGCCGGTTATCGGAATGCTTGGATTCTCGCTTGCTTTTGCGTTGCCGTTCACACTTTTTGCCATTTTCCCATCGGGGCTGAAAAGTCTGCCAAAATCTGGCGGTTGGCTCAATTCTGTGAAAGTCGTTCTTGGTTTTATCGAGCTTGCTTTAGGTTTGAAATTCCTCAGCGTTGCCGACCAAACTTACCATTGGGGCATTCTCGACCGCGAAGTTTATCTTGCGCTTTGGATTGTGATTTTCACACTTATGGGCTTTTATTTATTAGGAAAACTCAAATTTTCGCACGATAGCGAACTCAAATTCGTTAGTGTGCCACGCCTTTTGATGGCTGTTGCTACGTTTGCTTTCGTGGTTTATATGATTCCCGGATTATTTGGCGCACCACTGAAAGTGCTTTCTGGGTGGGTTCCGCCGATGACTTCGCAAGATTTCAATGTGAACGAAATTGTGCAGAAAAATACGTTTATGGTTATGGATGAGCTTGATGGCTCGGTGCAAAAAAAGAAAAGCACCACAAAAACTGACGGCGAATGCTTAGATGCAAAATACAAAGACCAACTTCACCTGCCACACGGTTTGAGCGGATATTACGACCTTGAGCAAGCCATCGAATGTGCTAAGGCTCAGAACAAACCAATCTTTATCGACTTTACGGGACATGGTTGCGTCAATTGCCGAAAAATGGAAGAGTACGTTTGGTCTGACCCGCAAGTTTTGAAGCGATTGCAAAGAGATTATATTATTGTGGCTCTTTATGTTGACGATAAAAAAATCAAACTGCCTGAAAATGAGTGGTATGTATCGGACTACGATGGAAAGGAAAAGAAAACGCTTGGCGATAAAAACTTCGATATTCAGAAAAGTCGTTTCAACGCAAACGCACAGCCGTATTACATTTTGCTCGACCACGATGGCGAAATGCTAATAAATCCACATAAATATAATCTGGAAATAAAAGATTTCGTTGATTTCCTTGATAAAGGAAAAGCGGAATTTGAAAAACGCACAGCAAAATAAAAACCACTTTGGTTGAATAGCAACAGAAAAAGCGCGTACCTTTCGGAGTATGCGCTTTTTTTAGTCTGGTTATAACTTGAAACTACGCCCAAACTACCATTAACCGTGTCCTGCCGACAACCACAGGACAAATTTAATAAAATTTCAGTTGCTATAATGTTTTGGTTGTCAATAACTTTAAACAAGAAAATAACCTGAAATACTTACAAGAGCTGGATGAGCCGAGAGGTTCGTATACGTGCCTGTGAGAGGTTTAGGGGTGAAATTCCACTTTAAGTACTCTTACAAAGTCTAATTAAATTGCTTTTTGCGCTATAATGTTGTAATACAACGCTATAATAATATTTGATTTTTCAGACTTTGTCAAATTAAGATAGTTTATGTTGCTATTAAAACGAAGATTAAATTAACTTATACCATTATTTGCTGTTTGTTGCTGATTTTTAGTCAAATAGTAAATGTGTTAATTTTTGCAAGATAATTGTTAATTCTTTTGACAATTATCTTGCAAAATATTTTTGATTACTATGCTGAATATCAAATATTTGAAGATACTGTACAAAATATACTTGGTTATGTCTGAAAGTATTTTTATATTTAAATATAAGTAATTTGATAATCTGCCTTTTAAATTAGCAAAAAGGAATAATACACTTGAAATTAAAATTTTACTTATTATAACGGATTTTGGTGAAAAATGTAAATCCGTGAAAATCAGTCTAATCTGTGTTCCAATTTATGCGATGATAGGAACACAGATAACACGTATTTAACCGATTAACACAGATTTTTCTAATTTTGAATAAAATATTTGCGACATAATAAACTGAAAATCAACAA
>JAOZMU010000459.1 GCA_029934165.1 Bacteroidales bacterium | reverse complement strand
GTTTTATTGTTTCATAATTAATTAATTTATATTTTTTTGTCCAAAGTCTAATAGTATAGCAACTTAGGTTAATAAAAAGTGGAAGAACTTTTGTAAGAGTACTTTCCGACAAATAGCACGATGTGTTTAATATCATTTTTTTATGGCAACAATAGCTTGGGACTTTTTTTTGTTTTTAACTCTACTATACGGATTTTTACGTGGCTACAAACACGGACCGTATGTTGAAATATTTTATATTTTATTGCTCTTATTGGCAATTTTTTTCGCGGCTTTTTGGGGTAAGCTGGACGGTGGCGCATTCTCTTTGTTTCTGTTTTTACTGACTGCTTTCATATTAGGAGCAGGAGCTTTTTGGCTCACAAAATTCTGGTCTGCAGTCGTTAACGATAAGTTGAAAGAATCTGGAATGGAAATGAAACTCTCTAAAACAGGGCGCATTTTCGGTGGCTTTTTTGGTGTAATCCGAGCCGGTTTTGTTGTCAGTTCGCTCCTGTTGTTTATAAATCAAATATCCGTAACCTACAATTTGATGCTGCCAGAAACACGCTCTATGAGTATTTTATACGAGCCAATAATACGTACAACTCCGTTTATCTTTAGCGATTTATCTCCCGAGCGATTTACTAATAAAATAATTTTCTTGACAGAGGAAGAGAAGGCTATTTTGCAGCACAGAGTCCTACCCGACACTACGCAAGAACACACCTATCCTGTTGATTATGTGGATAGTACATACTATTATTACGTTCCCGATGCCGATTCTACAAACAATGATTTTTAGGTATCGTCATACGTTTCACGTAAATTCCCGTTGTTGTTGATGAAATAAGTGATAAAACACAGTAGGATAGGAAATAATAAATACCAATCATCGAATTACTATCGGTTAAAATGTCGGTACTCATATTTTGAAATGCCAGATAAGCCAAAAATGTAGCTGCCACAAAAACATCTGCCATCGACCACTTTCCTATCTTGTTGATAATGAAGCTAAAAAAGGACAATTTCATCAGCCTAATATTTATTAGCACAAAAATTGATGCAAACAATTTGAGAAGTGGAATAACAACACTGAAAATCAGAATTGCCAGCCCAACGACAGTATTTTTTGCCTGAAAAAAAAGCATATCTATCAGATTTGCAATGGATTTGCTTTGATAGAAAAAGTACATTTCGCCACTGAATTTTTGTGTATAGCCGATATGTTTTTCGCCCACAAATGGAATATCAACAGCTACTTTAAGCGGAATTTCCATGTTTTTTTCGTAGGCAACAATCTCCAACATCGGTGCAAAAACCCCGACATACAATGCAGCAATTGCAATCGTTATAAGACTAAGTGTCAGGTATTTCAGAGATGTCTTTTGTTTCATAAAAAGGATAAGTACAAATACAAAATACACCACCGATAACAAAATAAATATACCGGCGTATTCATTTTGCCTGTCTATGTTTTTTTTGGCATCTTCGAGGAGTTTGTCCGTCTTTTCCTTGCGGTTTTTTATTACTTTTTCTTGTTTATACCATTCGTCTATATTCAGTAATCGCTTTTTATAGTTCAATTCATCTGCGTATTTCTGTCGGCTTTGAGAGTATTTTTGTGTACTATCGGTTAGTGAAATATTCACAAACAGTGATACAGCTAAAAAAGCAATTGATATAATAATAAAAATTATACGTTTCATTGGTCTAATTTTAATTACATAGTGTTATTTATCAGAAGTTGTAAATTACTTGTATTAAAAGAAGCTATTTTAAATTAGTTATTTTAAATTAGCTGAAATTATTTACTTCTCAGATTTTATAAAATTCTTATTTTCAAGCAATAACCAATTGTTAATTAATATAGTAAGTACTCTTACAAAAGTTCTTACGCTTTTTATTAACCTAAGTTGTTAATTCACAGCTTAAACGTTTCATAAAAAATAGGTCTTAGATCTTATTGTTGTGTTAGAATAATTAGGTGCGTAAAGATAACCAATACTTTCCTATTCTTAACAGTCTGACTATCAACTTAATTGCCAATTTATTAAATTGTCTTATGTGCGTATTTGACACATAAAAATATACTTTTTATTGACATTTGAAAATATTATACTACTTTTAGAACGAAGATTAAATTAACATATGCTGTTTGTTGCTGATTTTCAGTCAAATCAAAAATCATTATCTCAATATTAAAAAGTACAGGGCATTTAAACAGAATAGAAAATTTCTCACAATAAATTTTTACTAATGAGCGAAAAATCAGAACGAATAAGAAAACTAATTGGTAATGCACGCTTTGACACTGCAATTACGGAGCTTGACAACTTAGTTAAAGGAAATAATGAGTTTGAAGACGAAGTACTTAGCATTAAGACTTTGCTGAGTAGTGCAAAACGCGCATACCGAAGAGGTGAAATGACGAATGATGAGAAGCAACGTAAAGATATGCAAGCAACTAACCGCCTGTTGGAATTGCTTGGCGAAATAGAAGATGAGATTTCAGTACCATCTGACGGAAAAACAAGTTTAGAGTCGGAAACCACTCCGGTTGCAAGCGGGAAAAAGGTGGTTTTTATTTCGTACAGTCGCAAAAACCGCGATGTGATGATGCGCCTAAAATCCGAGTTCGAGCGTGAAGATATTGATGTCATCATGGACGAGACGCACCTGAAAATGTCCGAAAACATTAGCACACAACTAAAACAATTTGTTCGCGATGCCGATTTTACTGTCTCCGTAGTTTCCAAAACAAGCATTGAGTCGTCGTGGGTTGGTCTCGAAGCTGCCGAAAATTTGATGCTCGAAGAGGCACTTCAAAGCCCGAAAATTCTTTTTGTTGTTATCGAAACGGCAGTTATGGACGCTGATTTTCAGTTTAATACGCACGATAAAATTCAATTGGAGATTGACAAAAACGAAAAAAATCGTAACCGTGCCAAAGAACGAAATATGGACACATCAAGGTTTGATAACCAGATTGTTAGGCTTGAAAAACAGCAAGACTATCTTGGAAAAATGATGAATAAATTACAAGAAGATTTGTGGTTAGATTTTTCTTCGGAACAAGGCATACAAGAGAATTTGCCAAAACTTATTCAGACAATAAAAGCGGAATAAGTTTTGGCTACCGCTTGAGAATAAGAATTTTATGCAATCTGAAAAGTAAATTATTAAATCTAATTTAGTATAGTTTTATTCCAAGTGCAAGTGGTTTAGTTGCTTTGTTTGTTTTTCATCAAGCAAATATACTGCTTGTATTAGTCTTATTCTCTTTAGTTTAGAGTGTAATTCTTGTTCAAGATTTTTCCAGACTTCTCCCGATACAACGAAAAAAAAATCGAAAATACGATTTTTCTTATCCAAAATACCTTTTTCAGAAATGTTTGATACTAAAGTATATACGAGTTCTTCTTCGTCATTTCGACAAAGAAATAGTGAAAAATCGCGAGATTTTTTTTTATCCTCAACAACTAAATCTTCGTGCTTGGCAAGCTGTAAATCTGTCTGATTATTAATAGCCCAAGCTATTCGATAGTCTTTTTGGTGAGCCGAAATCCCAAAATAAATCCTTTGAGGTTCGCCAATATCATCAAGGCTTAACGTACATTTCCTTAGTTTCGACATTGGCTTCGCGCCCTTCTTTGGAATGAAATTGTAGGAGTAAAATAGTGTTTTGATTTTCTACAGAGAAACAGTTGTAAGCACTCATACAAAAGTTTTTACTTATTTGCATGTCTGTAATTTGCTGATA
>JAOZMU010000458.1 GCA_029934165.1 Bacteroidales bacterium | reverse complement strand
AAAACTAAATCAGGCGTAAGCAAAATTATTAATTATTAATTTTCCATTACTAAAAAAGTACTTGTTCATAAAAATTTGTCTGTTTTGTCAAATCGCTTGCTACAAAGGCGTTTTGCGGCAGGGATTGTAGCGGTAGCTTGCCGAAGTGGCTTGGGATTTTTGGCGCGGTTTGGCGAGCGACCGATAGGAAGCTCCGCTAAACCGCTTTGCCAAAAACGCAAGGCACAAGGCAACTACAAGCGAAAAGCCCTTGTGCCGCCATAAAAAAGCTGATTTTCATTTTTATCGGCAAAAATACGCATAACGCTTTTTTCAATGGAAATTGATTTTTATGAATAAACCCTGTTTTAAAATATTAATTTATTTTCGTTTGCTTCGTGAAGAGTTAGAGCGTTTTTTAGAAGAGCTTGAAGAGCTTGAGCTACTTCGGCGCGAAGGTTTATAACTTGACGAGCTTGAAGATGAGCTACTTTTGCGTTTTGGTTTATAGCTTGACGAGCTAGAACTTGAGCTACTTCGGCGTTTTGGTTTATAACTTGACGAGCTAGAACTTGAGCTACTTTTGCGTTTTGGTTTGTAGCTTGATGATGAGCTACTTCGGCGTTTTGGTTTGTAGCTTGAAGAGCTTGAAGATGAGCTACTTCGTTTGTTATTGTTGTAATTGGACGAGCTTGATGATGAGCTGCGTCGGGTATTGTTGTTTCCTGATGTGTTATTTGTTCTGCGTACGCGTCTGTAATTGCTTGAGTTTGTGTTATTATCGGTGTTTGTCGAGCGAGTAGCACGTGTGTTGGTTGTGTTATTGTTTGTCGAGCGGGTAGCGCGTGTGTTGGTTGTGTTGCCGTTTGTAGTTGTTGTTACACCTGTGTTTCCTGTGCTTACAGTACTTCTCGTTGTGTTAATATTCGAGTTTTCGTTAGTATTTGTTCTTCTTTTGTTTACGTTGGATGTCGGCGAAATGTTTCGGGTTCCGCTTCTGCGTCCGTTAGAGACAAGAGATGTTGTGTTTCCGTATCGTCGTCTTCGTTGATTTCCGTAGTAATAGTATCCACCATCATTTGAGTTGCTGGCATAGTAGTTATTGTAGTATCCGTGATTATAACCATGCCAATAGCTGTGATTATAGCTGTGATGTCCGTGATACCAGTGGTGTGGACGATACCAACTATAAGAATAATATCCATAAGGGTATCCCCAACTGAAAGATGCGTAAGGATTTCCCCAAGCGTAAGAAATTCCCCAAGTGGTTCTCATCATCCAAGAGTCCCAAGGGTCATAATAAAATGGGTCATAGTAATTTACATGAGAAACTGGACGATGAAAACGGCGAATTCGAGAAGAGTAGGAATCATCGTAATAAAAATTGTCGTCCTCGTAATAGCTTCCTTCGTATGCGTCTTGCTCGTCGGTGGCGTAATATTCATTTTGGTTGTCATTTGAAACCGTCTGAATATCAGCGTATTCCGTAGAGCTTGTCGAGTTTACTTGCGGGTCATCGGCGATAACAACATTTGTTGGTCCGTCTGTTGATGGCGAATAATAAATGTCATCGTAATAGCCGCCTGAATTGCTTGCTGTTTGTGTAGTTGTGCATGCGCTCGCAAGGAACACCAGTACAATTAATGAGCTTAATAAAGTTTTCATAATATGTCTCCATTTTTGTTAGAATTTTTTTTCCTTATTTTGTAAATTAATAAAAAAGCAGGATAAAAACAAATTTCCTGTGTTATAAAAATCACAAAAATTATACCAACGAAACTTATGGCAAAAGAAGTTACGAGCCGAGAAGATAACTATTCGCAATGGTACAACAACCTTGTAGTCAAAGCCGATTTGGCAGAAAATTCGGCAGTGCGAGGCTGCATGGTTATCAAACCTTATGGATATTCTATTTGGGAAAAAATGCAGGCTGTTCTCGATAAAATGTTTAAAGACACGGGGCATTCAAACGCCTATTTTCCGCTATTTATTCCGAAATCGTTTTTCAGCCGCGAAGCAAGCCATGTCGATGGATTTGCAAAAGAATGCGCTGTTGTAACGCATTATCGCCTGAAAAATGACCCTGATGGTGATGGAATTATTGTTGACGAAAGTGCAAAACTCGAAGAAGAGCTAATTGTACGTCCAACGTCCGAGACTATCATCTGGAACTCGTATAAAAACTGGATACAATCCTATCGCGACCTTCCGTTACTCATAAACCAGTGGGCAAATGTCGTGCGATGGGAAATGCGTACGCGCCTTTTTTTACGTACTACCGAATTTTTATGGCAAGAGGGACATACAGCGCACTCGACACGCCAAGAAGCCGAAGCAGAAACAATGCAAATGGTGAATGTTTATGCCGATTTTGCACAAAATTGGCTTGCCTTGCCTGTTCATATAGGTGCGAAAACCGAAAGCGAACGTTTTGCTGGAGCTTTGGAAACTTATGCTATTGAGGCTCTTATGCAAGATGGAAAAGCACTTCAGGCTGGGACATCGCATTTTTTGGGGCAGAATTTTGCAAAAGCATTCGATGTGAAATTTACCAATCGCGATGGAAAACTTGATTATGTTTGGGCAACATCGTGGGGCGTATCGACACGCTTGATGGGAGCTTTGATTATGGCGCACTCGGACGACTATGGGCTTGTGCTTCCGCCAAAACTTGCACCTATTCAGGTTGTTATAGTTCCTGTTTATAAAACACAAGAGGAGCAGGACAATGTTGCCCAAGCTGCCGAGGGTTTGCGAAAAGAGTTGCTTGCAAAAGGAATTTCTGTCAAATTTGATAACCGCGATACGCATAAACCGGGCTGGAAATTTGCTGAGTATGAGCTGAAAGGCGTTCCTGTTCGGGTTGCGATAGGACCAAAAGATTTGGCAAAGGGAACTGTCGAAATTGCGCGCCGTGATGTTCCGGGAAAACCGGGCAAAAAGTTTGTCGCAAGAGAAGATGCGATAGCATTTATCGAAAATTTGCTCGCAGAAATTCAAGTCGGATTATACGAACGTGCGCTTAAATTCCGTGCGGAAAATACTCATAAAATTGATTCTTACGATGAGTTTAAAGAAATAATAAAAACAAAAGGAGGTTTTATACTTGCTCATTGGGACGGAACGCCCGAAACAGAAGAGAAAATCAAACATGAAACAAAAGCAACAATTCGTTGCATTCCTTTTGATGCACCAGAAGAAGACGGAAAATGTATGTACACCGGAAAACCATCGAAGAGAAGAGTTTTGTTTGCAAAAGCGTACTAATATTGTTGAGAATTGGCTGGTTATTAGAAACTTATGTTAATTCTTTTGTGATTAGACTTTGGACAATAATAAATTTAGAGTTTAGAGTTAAAAATAATAACTAAGATGAAATACTGAGTTAATTTTGGACTTTGGACAAAAAACGACTGATATTAACTATTTAACAGCTGATTATCTGCATGTTAGGAATTTGTTATTTCTTAATAATCAATTATCTTGGATTTTGAGAAACAAAATAATAATTCTTTAAACTTTGGACAAAATAAATATCTAAACTTTGATTTTAAATGACAGAAATTGTATAATTGCATATATTTTAGAGTATTATGCAAAATATACAATTCTGTCAAAAAATTTTATCTTTTTTCAATAACAAAATTTTATCAATCTTAAATCTTGTTATAGCATTAGCAAGCGATTGGAAAGCAAAATTCGTAACAGAACTTGCTAATAAATACTCTTACAAAAGTTCTTACGCTTTTTATTAACCTAAGTTGTTAAT
>JAOZMU010000457.1 GCA_029934165.1 Bacteroidales bacterium | reverse complement strand
CCTATACCATTATTTGCTGTTTGTTGCTGATTTTCAGTTAAATAGTAAATCGTTGGCTCAATATTAAAAAGTGCAGGGAACTTAGAATGAAATTATTTTAGTTTCAAGCGTATCGGTTTTTTACAAAACAATTATTTTAATAATACACTGACATTAAGTTGTTTTTACGACTAATCAATGTGTAGTTTATTCATATACGGAAATAAAAAAATAAAATTAAACAGATGAAATTTCTAAATAATAAGTGGGTAAAGTTTGCTTTTGTTGCAATTCTGTACATACTTTGGGTAATTTGGTTAGAAAATTACTGGTTTTTCCTTGGACTTGCCGTGATTTACGATATGTATATCACCGAAAAAGTGAATTGGACTTTTTGGAAAAAACGGGGACAAAAGAAAAGTAAGGTCGTCGAGTGGGTTGATGCTCTGATATTTGCCGTTGTTGCCGCAACATTAATTCGTACATTTTTCATCGAAGCGTTTACGATACCGACATCATCTATGGAGAAGTCGATGCTTGTTGGTGATTACCTTTTTGTGAGTAAAGCTACGTATGGACCAAAGCTACCAAATACACCACTTTCTTTTCCGTTTGCACACAACACTCTTCCAGGCACGATATCTACAAAATCGTATTTAGAGTGGTTAGAACTCCCTTACAAAAGGCTTGCAGGTTGGGGCAAAATAGAGCGAAATGATGTTGTGGTTTTTAATTTTCCGGCGGGAGATACTGTCGTATTAACCATTCCAGATGATAGTTATTATTCTATTGTGCGTCAGTATGCGAGTAAACTACAAGCTAATGATAACATCAAAGCAAGCACAAAACCATACTCATATTATGCTAATATTGCAAAAGATGTTATGGTTAACCAAGGCATTGTTGTACGCCCGGTAGATAAACGCACCAATTACATAAAAAGATGTGTAGCAATGCCTGGCGATAAAATTGAAATACGTGAGGCAAAAGTTTTTATCAACGATAAACCACAAGAAAAATTTGTTGATATTCAGTATAAATACAATGTTTGGACAAATGGCACAGCAATAAACCCGGTACATTTGCAAAACATCGGCATATCCAACGAGGACATAGAAAAATCGCCACGAAAAGCCTCACACTACGTTTATCCACTAACAAAAGAAGTAGTCCCAAAAATTGAGGCTTTTCCAAACGTGGAGTCGGTGTCCGTAAAAATGAGTATAGATGGTGAACGAGCAAGCTATATTTTTCCGCACTCGCCAAAATATGATTGGAACGAGGACTTCTTCGGACCATTGGTTATCCCGAAAAAAGGCGTTACCGTGCAACTTTCGCTGGATAATTTGCCACTGTATAGAAGAATTATCCATGCTTACGAAGGCAATAAATTAGAAGTTCGTGCAGGAAAAATTTACATAAACGATTCAATAGCAAACGATTACACTTTTGCTATGAACTACTATTTCATGATGGGCGACAGCCGGCACAACTCGGCAGATTCGCGTTTTTGGGGTTTTGTCCCCGAAGACCATGTTGTTGGGAAAGCTGTCTTCATCTGGCTTTCGCTGAACAAAGACCGAGGCATTTTTAACGGCTGGGTGCGATGGAGTAGGTTGTTTAGCACCATAAAATAATGCGTACTTAATGGTAGTCGCGGCACGACTTGATAGTACTCTGACTTTTAAGTTACTGTCGGTGCCAAGTTGTTAATTCATTGACTATCAAGACTTTAAATAAATTGGCATGAGTTGTGGTTTTGCCTGATATTCAAATAATTAGCAACTGTAAGATAAACTCTTCCGACTTTTTCAGTAAGGTTAATTTGGTCTTTGTTATACTAAGGAGTTGCTACGAAATAAGTTGACTGATAATTACATTTACATTGATGATTAACAATTCATTACGTACATACAATAGCTATGTTATTCCATAACAACTCCTAAAACTAAATCAGGCGTAAGCAAAATTATTAATTATTAATTTTCCATTAGTAAAATGAATTTAATAAAGTAAGCCATTAAAATCCCTAACTAAAACTAAATCAGGCGTAAGCAAAATTATTAATTATTAATTACTTAGTCAATTTTTGCTCTCAAGTAATTTCAAATCGTCTGGATGTGGGTGTTTAGGTAGCGTAAAAATAAAAGAACTACCACTTCCTTTTTCACTTTCTACCCAAATTTGTCCGTGGTTTTTCTCTACAAATTCTTTGCATAAAATCAGTCCAAGCCCTGTCCCCGCTTCATTTTCCGTTCCAGAAGTCGAGTGAGTAACGTCGATTCTAAACAGTTTTTCAATATTCTCGTCTGAGATGCCGATGCCTGTATCTGTAACTGCAATTTGTACAACCTCCTGAATATCAGTAGCTTTTATACATACTGAACCTCCAGAATTGGTGAATTTTAGAGCGTTGGAAACTAAATTACGTATTACCGTTGTGAGCATATTTATGTCGGCAAATGCTGTAAGCTCATCATTTACATCAGATTTAAGGGTAATATTCTTTTTTTTCGCGTTGGAATTTAAAAGGTTGATGTTTTCGTTAATTATGTTTTTAACAAAAAATTTACTCGGAATACGTTTTATTCTTCCCGTTTGAGAACGCGACCATTCGAGTAAGTTTTCGAGCAAATTATAACCACGCTTAGATGCGTTATGAATCAACTGGTGAAAATTCTTTATCCGTTTTTCTTCCAAATAATCATAGCCTTTAAGTAATAAATCGGAAAATCCCAACAAAGTATTGAACGGATTTTTCAAATCGTGCGCCACAATAGAAAAGAATTTGTCTTTCGTGGCATTTAGTTCCTGTAATTTTTTTTCGTTTTCGCGGAGCTTATTTTCAGTTTCAACCCTAGTAGAAATCTCGTCTTTAAGCTGACTATTAGTGATATTCAGTTGCACGACATAATCTTCCAGCTGGTCTTTGTTTTCTTTTATTTGCAGCCGTTGGAGGTCTAACTCCAGAAAAATTTTAACCTTATTTATTAAAATATCCGGATTAAAAGGTTTTGTTATAAAATCCACAGCACCAGACTGATATCCTTTGAAAACGTGAAATTCATCAGAAAAAACTGCCGAAAGAAAAATTACTGGTAAGTATCTGGTTTTGTCTTCACTACGGATAAATTCTGCCAATTCATAGCCATCCATATCGGGCATTTGCACGTCAAGTATAGCCATCGTAAAATCATAATTAAGTATCGCAATCAGTGCTTCGTTGCCGTTCAGAGCTTTAATTATCGTAACATCAAGTTGTTTCAGCACTTGCTCTAATGCGAATAAATTTTCAGATTTATCATCAACTATCAATATTTTTTGTGTAAATCCCATACTTTTTGTTGCTTTGCCGTATTGATTTTGTTTTAGGCATTAAATCAACGCATTACAATATTTTTTGTAGCGTAAATCCATGAACTGTACAAATATAAAAAAAGTCTTTAGCTCAACAATGAAATTTCATAATTTCTTTGATAGAAAGATGCAAACCTGTTTTACTGCTGCGCCGGCATCTACATATTCAGAAAAAAAATTCCTAATAATTGATAGTTAAAATGAAAAAAATAACCTATTCCAATAAATTCTGTAACATGAATATTATCAGGCGTAAGCCAATTCGTAATTCATTGGTTAACCAAAAAAGATTGAAACGGTTTAAAATCGGTTTGGTATTTGTTCATAAAAAAATCAATTTCCATTGAAAAGTGTTATACGTAAAATGAATTTAATAAAGTAATCCATTAAAATTCCTAACTAAAACTAAATCAG
>JAOZMU010000456.1 GCA_029934165.1 Bacteroidales bacterium | reverse complement strand
GAGGCAACTACAAGCGAAAAGCCCGATAAGCCGCCCAAAAAAATATTTTTTTATGACCAAACCTTGTTTCAGGCTGGGTATTAGAATATTACAAAACTAAACTTAAATAAATAAATATGTTTTAGACATTAATACTGTTGAATTGTCTAAATTGCATTCTAATTTTAAATAGTCTTAACAACTGAAAACTGATGATACAACTTGATTTCCAGAATATAAACAAAGACAAAAAATTTATTCTGATTGGAATATTTGTTTGGATAATTGCGGCATTTATCATTAATCCGTGCGGCAATTTTTCGCTAAACGACGATTGGGCTTATGCGTTAAGCGTGGAAAAGTGGGTGGAAACAGGCTCTTTTGTTCACGGCGATTGGCCGGCTATGACTCTTTATGGACATTCGTTTTTTGGATTGTTGGTTTCTAAAATATTTGGATTTTCGCTAACTTATTTACGCCTACTGGTTGTTTTTCTTGGTGCGATTGGTCTTTGGGGAACATATCAGTTAATCAGTCAAACAAGTCAAAATAAGAACATTGCATTTTTTAGCATATTGGTTTTGGGTTTCAGTCCAATATATTTATCTCTGTCGTTTACTTTTATGACCGATATTTCTTTTTATGTTTTTTTGGTCTGGTCGTCTGTTTTTTACGCAAAAACATTTCGCAGCCAATCAATAAAAATGTTGATAATTGCAACTGCACTAGCTGTTTTTGCTGTGCTAATCAGACAACTTGGCGTGCTGCCTCCTTTAGCGTTTGGCATTGCAGTTATTGCAAGCAAAATAAGTTCAACAAAAATCAAAGTGTTTGGCATTTTTTCATTTGGAGTAACACTTGCCACGCTGCTATTTTTCAACTGGTGGCTCGAGGTTAGCCAAGGGCTGCCAGAGTATTATGGAAACGCCTCGGTTATCTGGAAACAAATAACTGACAAACAAACACTTCAACAGATTTATGAGCGTGCAAGCAGCTTATCAATGCACTGGGGCTTATTTTTACTCCCAGTAGTAATAATTTCGTTTATGCAAGCTATTAAGCGCATAAAAATTAAACCCGCCATAATAATTACGTTGGTTACATTTGGCATTTCTTCGTCTATTTTTTTTGTTTGGGACTTTTTTCCGACTGGAAATATTTTTAACGGTAATTACATTGGACCCAGACTGTTAAAAGATGTTTACTATGGAGCAGAAATTTTTCCAAAGCTCTCGCCATCAAATTTAATTATCTTGCGTAGCATTGCATCAGCTGGAGCAGTGATGTTGATATTCACAGTTTTAGCTAATGTTTTTTCTGTATTTAAAAAAGTAAAAACATCGCAAATAAAACAAGTTCAAGAAATAAAGTTGTTTGTGTTACTACTTTTTTTGGGGTACACATTTCTTATTTCCATAAACGCATATTATTTTGACAGATATTACATTCAGGCACTACCATTTGTGGTTATTCTTGTTTTGCCTTATGGTTTTTTCTCGACAAAAAAATGGGTGTTAGCAGTGGCATCTGTTTTTTTTATTGCTCAATCTGTTTTTAGTGTCGCCGGCACACACGACTATTTGGCTTGGAACAGAGCAAAAAACATGGCAATATCGCACCTTACAGACAGTTTAAATGTTTCGCCAAAAAATATTGATGCTGGATTTGAATTTAACTCATACCATAAACTAGTAGAGCGTAATTACAATGAAAATCAAGGAAATAGCTGGTGGTTTGTGAACAACGATAATTATATTGTGTCCTTTCGTCCATGGGCATCGTATGAAAAAGTCAAGGCTTTTGGATATTATTCTTCCATCAGGCAGGAGAATGACTCAATATGGATTTCAAAAAGACGAAAAGATAGAAAATTTGTTTCGCTAAAATGCGATATAGATTCTATTGATTTTGAGACAAAAACAATGTTCACATCAAATAAAAATATACCGATAGAGCTTCCTGCTATTATTGATTCTTCTTTTTCTCGTTCGGGGAAATTTTCGATAAAAACAACTCCACAAGCACCATACGCACTTACATACAAGACAAAAGATGCGTCAAATCACATGAAATACAATATTTCTGTCTGGCGATATCCAGCAGAAAAAGGAGCAAGTATTTGTGTAAGCATCGAGGACAATAATTATTTTAAAGCCGATGGCGAAAACGTGATTGAAAAAGATTTGGCTGGTTGGGAAAAAATCCAGTTTCAAGGCGTGCTGCCGTCCGACGCAAAAGGGAAAGAGGTTGTTTTCTTTGTTTGCAATTTCTCCGACAGCACAACTGTTTGGTTAGATGACTTTGAAATGAAATTAGAAGATTATTAAGAGATATTTTTTCAATTCAACAGCTCAAAGTTATCTGCGTCAAGCTAATAGGAAACAATTTGCAGAGATATTTCAATTTTTCTGCCGACAAAACCGTTTCTACGGATTACTTAAATCGCTGTGTTGTTGTTAGTTCTGAGCCAATAGGACTTATAAGTACTCTTACAAAAATTCTTACGCTTTTTATTAACCTAAGTTGTTAATAGTCAGCTAAAACATTTCATGAAAATTAGGTCTTAGTAAAATAAATTTAATAAAGTAAGCCATTAAAATTCCTAACTAAAACTAAATCAGGCGTAAGCAAAATTATTAATTATTAATTATTAATTATTAATTTTCCATTACTTAGACATTATCAGGCGTAAACCAATTTATAATTCGTAATTCACCAAGCCTTTTTTTTGCGAAATCAAAATCATTTTTTCATAGTCGTCATCAGACAAATCGTCGAAATAATAATTGCGCGGATTCACAATTTTGCCTCTATAATGCACTTCGTAATGAAGGTGGTTTACGGACGAACGACCGGTTGTGCCGACAAGCCCAATTACTTCGCCTCTTTTCACGCGCTGACCATGTTTGACAAGCGTTTTAAACAAATGTCCATACCATGTTTTATACCCATAACCATGCGTGACAATGATGTAATTACCCAAACCGCCATTGTATTTTATACGTGTTACAACCCCATCGCCAGAGGCATATACTTCCGTACCTTGTGGTGCGCAAAAATCAACGCCAGGGTGATTATGTGTCGTGCCATTTGTTGGGTTTCTGCGCTGTCCGAATGGACTAATAGCGAAAACATATTTCTGCGCAACAGGCTGAATCATAGGGATACAAGACAGCATTTTTTCTTTTTCGTGAACCAAATCTGTCAATCTGTCAAACGATTTCGATTGGATATAAATTTGCCCTAACAAAATATCTAATCGTCTATTTACATCTATAAGCAACTCAGAATGAGGTAGATTCATCAATTTTTCATGTCGGACAGAACCGCCAAAGCCGGCTTTTCGTACTTGTTTAGAAATTATTGGCTCTCCAAAGAAATTACGATACAATAAATTATCTCTCTTTCCAATATCTTCAAGCTGCTCTGCCAAAAACAAAGTTTGCTGTTTGGTAGTTTTTATGTTGAAAATCAGATTGTTATTTTCATTTTCAAGGTGCTTTTCGCGCGGAAGTTCAATAAAATGCCAAAGAAGTAAAAAAATACCAATACCACCAATTAAACTAAAAAAAACGCTGTTAAAGTTTTTTTCAAGTCGCTGAGGGAAAGACATTTCTTCAACTTCTATTGAGAGTTTTTCGCTATCTAAAATAAATTTTCTTTTTGCCATCGTAATAATTTTTTGATTAACTTAGAACGAAGATTAAATTAACCTATATCATTATTTGCTATTTATTGCTGATTTTCAGTCAAATAGTAAATCGTTGTCTCAATATTAAAAAGTGC
>JAOZMU010000036.1 GCA_029934165.1 Bacteroidales bacterium | reverse complement strand
TAAGTTGTTAATTCACAGCTTAAACGTTTCATAAAAAATAGGTCTTAGACCTTATGTAATCACTTAACGATAATCATTTAATAAGAATAAGCCGCTTAGATGTAATGGTTTATTAATAAGTGTTTTATGCTTTCGATTATTAGTATGCGACCTTATTAAACAGGACTCAAATAATTATTACTAATTTAAAATTTTTATTATGAAAAAATTTATTTCGATTATTCTTGCACTGGTGTTTTTTGCCGTTGGAACAAATGCGCAGACCGATGCAACGAAGAAAATTACTGATTTGAAACAGTCAGTCGATGAGTCGCCTTCCAATGTGGCGCAACAAAAGAGGGTGTACAAGCCTTATTTGCCCTCAAACGCAAAAGGCGTTCTTTTAGATGAAAGTTTTGAAACGTGGCCACCAACAGACTGGGGTTTCTTTGAACTGGGAGACCAAATTGCTTCTTGGCAACAGACTACATCTCAAGCCCACACAGGCTCAAATTCTGCATATCATAACGATGATGACGGATCTGCAGTCTGTGAAGACTGGATGGTAACTCCTGCTCTTGTTATTGATAACGCATTATATTCCCTAAATTTTTGGGAATATCTACTTTTTGGTGGTAACTATTATATTCAACATAAAGTAAGTGTTTTAGATGGACCAGATCCTTCTACAGCAAACGAACTTGAAGTTTTATATGATGCTGCAGGAGCAGGTCCATGGGAAGAACAAACTTTTTCTTTGGCTGCATATAATGGACAAACTATTTATATCGGATTTTATTACGAGGGGGACTATGCTGATGAGTGGGCTATTGACGATGTTACTGTTTCGTCTCCAGTCAGTAACGACGCTGGTATATCAAGCGAACCAATCGCATATCCTTTTTATGTTACAGGTTCAACAATTGATGTAAAAGCCGATATAACAAATTTTGGCGCACTTGATTTAACGTCTGCTACAATAAAATGGACAATAGATGACGGCAATGGTCTAGTAGCACAAACCGATGTGCCATGGACAGGTACACTTACAACCGGAAGCACTGAAACAGATGTTACCTTAGGTTCGTTTACGGCAAATGAAGCCACTTATACAATTAATGTATGGACAGAATTGCCTAATGGTGTTGCAGATGAAAACGTAACAAACGATGCATTTGCTTCTTCAATAACTGGTCTTGATGCTTATCCAATACCGTTTGTAGATGGTTTTGAAGCACAACCAGACAACATGGGTTGGTTTGCTCTTGACGAAGATAATGACGATGTTGAATGGTACTTCATTGATAATACCGGCTTATCTCGTACAGGAACTGTATCATTGTACGACTGGACATACGAAGGCGAAAATGATTGGATAATTTCTCCGCCGATAACACTATCCGCAGGAGAAGATGGGATAAAATTCTGGGCAAGACAGCAAGCAGATGGATATACAAACAATTTGCAATTGATGATTTCGACAACTACACCCGAAATAGCAAATTTTACGCAAGTTGCAAATTTTACTATCAATGATGCTAATTATAACGAATACATGGCTTCGTTGCCGCAAACCGGAACTGTTTACCTTGCTTTCTATATCAACGATGCCTCAGGTGGAGCTGGTGTTGCTATTGATGACCTTGAGGTTTATACTCCAGTAGATAACGATATGGCTGTTAAGTATTTAACTATACCCGTATCAGGATGTGGACTTACAAACAGCGAAGAAATTGGATTTGATGCAATAAATCACGGTTTGGATGTTAAATCATCTTTTGATGCCAGATATTCATTAGACAATGGTGCTACATGGAGTGCTTTTCAAACGTTTACTCCAACATCTCCGTTAGGTTTTGCCGATTTTGAAACTTTTGCTTTTACTGGCATTGATTTTTCAGCAGGAGGAATATATGATGTGATTGTAGATTTGGAAGCTGACGAAAATTTAGATAATAATCAGGATGTTGGAAATGCAGTAAGTGTTGAAGCTATTTCAAACTTTTATTTCTTAGAAAATTTTGAATCAGGAGTACTATCAAATTTTGTTCTTGAAGATGCTACCGAATCAGGAATAAGTATTGTTGATAATAACTCTTCAAAGGTATTGCGTTTCGAAGGTCATTCTGCTGCCGGCTCTTGGGTTGGGACAAGCGGTGGTACAACTGCGACACAAGCCTGGGTTGATAATGCTGCACACCATGCAAGTGCATATACTTGTAATGTTGATGCAACAGCACTAACTACCATGAAATTATCTTTCGATTTAAGACAAACTTACACTTATGGACCACTTTATACATGGTTTAGAGTGTTAGTTGACGGTAATCCGATTGCTGATATGAATGGAAACGAAAACTTTAATCCGATTACAAACAATAGTGATCCATATACCAATATCGCTTATGATTTATCTGCTTTTGCGGGAACAGAATTTGTCCTTACTTTTCAATCGAGTGCAAAATATAAAGCAGGATATAATGGAATGGAGGGAGACATTTCGTATGTTGATAATATTTTTATTGACGAAATTAGACAACATGATTTAAGTGTTAATAATGTAACACCATCTACTGGTGTTGTAAATGGATATGTACGCCCTGAAATAAAAATTAATAATTTCGGAGAAGAAACCGAAACTACTTTCGATGTAACAGTAACTGTTGATAATTACACATCGACCGAAACTTTTGAAAATTTGACATTAGAAGGTGGTGAAACGATGACTGTTGTTATGACAGATGCGTGGATACCAACTGCTATGGGTGATTTTGATATGACCGCAACAGTTTCTGTTGCCGATGATGAAAATGCAGCCAATAATACGCTTACCAAAGAGGTGGCAATTAGTGTGTCGGCACCTCAAAACCTAACTGGTGTTGCAAACGCTGATTATGGATTTGACCTCAGCTGGCAAATGCTACCAGACGGTGAATTAAAATATGATGACAATACTGCTGAAGGTGGTATGATGGTAGGAAGTCCCTCTTCATTAGACCACATGTTTTACACAAAATATGTTGCACCTGTTGATGGCAACCTAACAAATATTGCTGTATTGCACTATTCCTCAGGTGTTGCTTCATGGGAAAAGGCTATGGTTTGTTTGGACGACGGAACAGGTAAACCGGATTTAAACAATCCGATAGAATCGTTTCCGGGTATCGAAGTTAATTCAAGTGTATATAACTGGTGGATACTTCCGCTAACTACACCTTATTCAATCACGGCAGGCGATGTTTTTTATATTGTAACACAATGGTCCGCCGGTAATACCGCAGGACCTTATGTTGCCAGAGATAATAATACACAATTGTTGATGAGCGCATGGACAAGTACAGGCGGTGATTCCTGGAATATTTGGGCAGGTGCCACATGGATGATGCGTGCATACATAAACGAAAATGTCAAAGGCGAAACTTATGTGTTGAAATCGGGTGATATGCTCGACGAAATGACCGAAATGCCTGTGGCAAACTCTGTTATCGACCAAAATTCGACGGAAGAAGCAAGCAAAAGCACAAGTGTTTCTGTTCCAATGATTTACACAGAAAACTCTGATGCTGCAACAAGCTACACTATTAATCGTGGTACTGAATCAGGAACTTATAATGAAGCATTTACAGGTGTTACTGAAACAAACTATACTGACGCTGGCTTAACTCCAGATACAGAATATTTTTATGCTGTTTCTGCAACTTATCCAGAAGGCGTTTCAGAAAATTCCTACGAAATAAGTGTTACCACTCTTTCTGCACCAGTTGCACCAACTAACCCTGTGCCAGCTGACGCAGCAACAGACCAACCAAGAGACCTTGAATTGATTACATGGACAAATAATGGAAATGTAACTCTTGTTGATGTTTATATGTCTTTAACTGAAAATGATGTCATTAACAATGAAGCTACGGCAAAAGTTGTTGACAATGTAGCTGTAACAGATTCATATATTCCTACGGATATTTTAGCCGAAGGAACATGGTACTGGAAAGTTGTATGTAAAGACAACATAACTAAGACGGAAGCAGAAGGAGCAGTTTGGAACTTCACTGTAACAGATGTTGTAAAACCTGTTATTGCTTATGAATCAATAATGAATACCAGTCTTCTGACAAATCTGGAATTTTCAGATGTCGAAATTACTGATGTCTCCGGAATTAACGTTACCGCAGGTACGGCACCAAGAATATATTATAAGAAAAGTACCGATGCAAACAACTATGTAGGCAACGCAAGCACAGATGATGGTTGGAAATATGTTGAAGCCAACGGCACAACATCTCCTTTTGATTTTACTATTGATTATAGTTTAATAAACGGTGGAACTGTTGCTGTTGACGATGAAATAGAATATTTTGTTGTTGCACAAGATTTATCAGCAGCAGTTAATTTTGATATCGAAGCTGGTAGTTTGGCATTAACACCTATTTCTGTTGCGCTTACAACTGCTGAATTTCCTGTAGCAGGAACTAATAGTTATACAATTGTTCCGTTGCTTTCTTCGCCAATTACAGTTGGTACAGCAGGAGATTATACTTCTTTAACTGCCGATGGCGGATTTTTTGAAGCTATTAACGGGAGTTCTATTGACGGTGATATGGTTGTTACAATTACATCTGATTTAACACTCGAAGACGGAACTCACACACTAAATCAAGTTGCCGAACAAGGAGCTGATGCAGGTACATATACCATTACTATTCAAGACGATGGCAGCCCTTGGACTATTTCAGGAAGCAACAATCCGCTAATAGTAATTGATGGTACTAACAGAGTAACCATTACAGGTGGTGCTGATGACAACACACGAAATCTGACATTCCAAAACAATGCAGATGGTGAAGTATTACAAATTAACAGTGGTAGTACAGACATCACAATCACGAATTGTAATATTATTGGTTTTTCCAAAACGTCTTCTTTTAATTATGGAATTAAAGCTTTAGGTGCAGATATTGACGGTGTCAATATTTTAAATAATGTAATAACTAAGGTACAGTACGGAATTAGTGCTAAGGGTACAAGTAGTTCTGATCTTCTAAATCTTAATATTGTAAGCAATATGATAGGTTCTGATGTAGAAGATGATTACATAGGTAAATATGGAATTGATGTTCGCTATATTGATGGAGCTTTAGTTCAAAATAATGAAGTAAAGAATATTGTTGGTAGTTCTGGTTATGGAGCAAAATTTAACGAAATTATTAATGTTGAATGTTCAGGTAACAATATTCATGATATTATTTACACTGGTAGTGGTGGATACGGTTCAGCAGGTTTGTGGTTTGTGTTAGATGAAGACAATCCAAATATTCTTGTATATAACAATGTAATACGTCATATTACAGGAGATAGTGATGTACCCGGAAGCACAAGTAATAATTATAATCCGGTGGGAATTAGATTATCAGGTGCTGCAACTTCAGGAATGGAAATATTGCATAATTCAATTTATATGACTCCTGATGCCGATTACGGTTTAAATTATAGTGATGATCCTGTCTATTACGGAGCTCTTACAATTGGTGCCAACATATCAGGTATTGATATGCGAAATAATATTTTCAGAGCAAGTCTTGGTGAAAACACTGCTTGTACACAAGCAAGTATAGGTTATGCTGTTTGGTACAAAGGTTCAGCCAATCCTTTTGCAACAATTGATAACAATACCTATTTTGCAGATAATCAGGACGAAAACTATTTAGCTCGTGTTGGAGATAGCAATAAAGATTTAGCAGCATGGCAATCCTTTACAGGACAAGATGCAAACTCTTATTTCCAAGACCCTTTATTTATTTCCGAAACAGACCTAATGGTAGATTGTGGTTCTCCTGCAATAATCGGAGGTCAGCCAACAGACATAAATAACGACTTTGTGAGCAATTTACGTAATCCGGAAACACCAACAAGTGGTGCTTACGAAGCAGCATCTTTTACTTCTGAACACACAAACAATACTTCTTGTCAAACACCAGACGGAACAATTACAATTACAGGTTGGGGTATTGCCATTGGCGATACTTATGCAAAAACCTATACAATTAACGGTACTGATTTCGTAGATAATGGTGGTTTATTCACAGGCGTAAGTGCAGGTACTTACAATGCAGGAATGATATGCGATGGCTGTGAACTTGTTTCAACAGATGCAATTCTTATTACCGAACCTTCTTCAATCGTAATTGATAATATTGCTGTTGCCGATGTATCAGGTTGTTACGGAGGTGCAAACGGAACAATTACAGTTACAATTTCAGGCGGCTCGGGTGTTGATACAGAATACTCAATCGATGCTGGCTCAACTTACCAAAGCTCAAATCTATTTGAAAACCTTGTAGCAGGAGATGCTTATGTAGTTGCAGTTACCGACAATGCTGGTTGTACAACGATTGAAACTACACTAACAGTTATTACCGAACCTACTGAACTACTCATCACAAACGAAGTATCTGTAAACATAGAAGATTGTTTTGGCGACGATGACGGAAGTATTACTATCACAGCTTCCGGTGGTACAGGTGCAATTGAATATTCTATTGACAATGGAGCTGTATATCAGGCAACTGGTACATTTGCAAACTTAGCTTCAGCTGATTATACTATAATAGTAAAAGATGCAAGCAGTTGTGAAACAAGCGGAAGTACTATTACAATCACAGAACCTACTGAATTAATTATTAGTGCAGAAAATTATGTCGATGTTACTTGTCCAGGCGACGAAGATGGTGAAATTACCATTACAGCAGCCGGCGGAACAGGCGCACTCGAATATTCTATTGATGGTGGTGTATTTATAGCCAACGGAGGCGAATTTACAGGACTTGCCGAAGGCGATTACACTGTACGTGTAAAAGATGAAAACACTTGTATTATAGAAGGAGGCTCAGAAACTATTACTTCGACAGAAAACCCAATTGCAGCATTCACTCACTCTCTCGAAGCTGGCGGAACAGTAGTATTTGCTAATACTTCGACAGACGCAACTACTTTCGCTTGGGACTTTGGAGACGGAACAGGAACAAGTGCCGATGAAAATCCTACTTATCAATTTGCAGCAAACGACTCTTATGATGTAGTATTAACATCAAGCAGTGTTAATTGTGATAGCGAATTTACAGAAACTGTTAGCATTATCAACGTAGGCATAAACACTATCACGCATGAAAACGTGGAAGTTTATCCAAATCCAACTAACGGTATCGTAAACATTGAATATGCAAACGAAGCTAAAATAAATGTTTATAACCTTCTTGGCGAACTCGTATTAAGCAATATAGACGTTAACGGCTTTACAGAAGTTGATATGTCTGAGCTTACCAATGGAACCTATATCATCAAAATAAGCACCGATGATAATGTAATTACAACAAAAATTAACCTTATCAAATAAACGTTAAGTGCCAAGCACTTTTAATACTGGGACAAAGATTTACTATTTGACTGAAAATCAGTAATAAATAACAAAAAATGATATAGGTTAATTTAATCTTTGTTCCAAACGTTTCTCAGCAATTTTAAAAAGCATGGCACTAAGCCATGCTTTTTTAGTATAATAGCGTATTTTTTTGGAAAAGTAAATCCGTAAAAATAAATCTAATCCGTGCTGTTTGTGTTCCAATTTATGGGCATGTTTCAGATAAAATGTAAGCTACTCATAATGTAAATATTTTCATTTTTTTCCAAACAAATAATTTGTTTTTGGAAAAAGCTATGTAATATTACAAATTAATTTCGATTTTTAAAATGATACATTTATCCAAAGTCTAATAATTTATAAATTTTAAATTCACTGAATAATGGAAATTTTAATTAAAGCAACTCAACTGATTTTGAGTTTGTCAATTTTAGTTATAATACACGAGTTAGGGCATTTTTCTTTTGCTCGGCTTTTTAACACGCGTGTAGAAAAATTTTATCTCTTTTTCAATGCTTGGGCATCGCTCGTCAAGGCAAAGAAAATAGATGGAAAATGGAAACTTACGTTTTTCCAAAAAAACAAAGAAGACGAAGAATACACAGGAACAGAATATGGTGTCGGTTGGCTGCCGTTAGGAGGATACGTGAAAATATCTGGCATGATTGACGAGTCGATGGATAAGGAACAATTGGCAAAACCACCTAAGGATTATGAGTTTCGCGCAAAACCTGCTTGGCAACGACTACTCATGATGGTTGGCGGTGTTATGTTCAATATTATTTTAGCCGTCTTCATTTATATCATGGTGCTTTTTTGGTGGGGCGAAACATACCTACCAACTGCAAATGCAAAATACGGCATTGCTTGCGACTCAATAGCACTGGATTTGGGCTTGCAAAATGGAGATAAAATAATTTCTGTAGACAACAAACATGTCGAAAAATTTCGCTCTCTTTATAGCGAAATAATTTTAAACGAAGCAAAAACCATTCAAGTAACGCGAGAAGGCAGGAATATCGAAGTTAATTTACCGCCAGAAACACTTTCCAAAATACTGAAAAGCGAAAAACGTGTTTTTGAAGAGGGTATTCCGTTTATTATCAAGGCAATTTCGGAAAATTCGGCAGCAAAAAAGGCTGGTCTTCAGAAGGACGACCGCATTGTTGGTATCAACGGCAAACGTGTAGAGCTTTTTCAAGAATATCCGCCACTACTGGCAAAGCAAAAAGGCAAAGAAGTTACTCTGACGGTTTTACGTGGTTCTTCAGAAATGGAAATAAAATCTATGGTCAGCGAAGAGGGACGCATTGGTGTTCAGGTGGTTACAAGCATGAAAGAATTGTTTGAAATTAAAAAAATTGATTATGATATTATCGCGGCAGTTCCGGCAGGTTTGAGCAAAGGATACGATGAAATAAAGAATTACATAAAACAATTTAAACTAATTTTTGCTCCTGAAACAGAGGCATATAAATCGCTGGGAGGTTTTATCGCCATCGGAAATATTTTTCCGCCACTTTGGGATTGGCACGCTTTCTGGCTCATGACAGCGTTTTTGTCGATAATACTTGGCGTAATAAACATTTTGCCAATTCCGGCACTTGATGGAGGACACGTTATGTTTTTGCTTTACGAAATTATTTCGGGACGAAAACCAAGCGATAAATTTATGGAATATGCACAATTAACAGGAATGTTACTCTTGTTTTCGCTGTTGATTTTTGCCAACGGAAACGACATAGTGAAGCTCTTTAATTAGCTGACAGCAAGAAGAATAAAAAATGACGTTCCAAAACTGGAGCGTCATTTTTTTATCTGTATTTATGCGGGTTTAAACTTTTCGTCCGGGGTAAACCCTAAGAGCTTCCTCTAAACATCTAACAGCACTTTTCAGGTCTTCTTTTTTAAGAACATAAGCCAAGCGGGCTTCATCGTTTCCAAGCCCTTTTGTAGAATAAAAACCAGTTGCTGGAGCTAACATAACAGTCTGATTTTCATACTCAAACTCTTCGAGCAACCATTGGCAGAATTTATCCGAATCGTCGATAGGAAATTTTACGATTGTGTAAAAAGCACCTTTTGGCATAGGCGCAAAAACACCTTCGATTTTATTTAATTCGGCAATAACAAAATTGCGTCTTTCGATGTACTCTTTGTAAACCTCATCGAAATACGTTTTTGGAGTTTCCAACGATGCTTCGCCGATAATTTGTCCCAAAGCCGGCGGGCTTAATCGTGCCTGTGCGTATTTTAGTGCAGTTGTTATTATCTCTTTGTTGCGAGTTACCAACGCACCGATGCGAACACCACAAGCACTATAACGTTTTGAAACAGAATCTATTACAACAGCATGTTGTTCCAAACCTTTCAGTTGAAGGACAGAATAAGCTTCGTTTCCGTCGTAGCAAAATTCGCGATAAACCTCATCTGCAAATAAATACAAATCGTGTTTTACGACTAATTCGCGAAGCTGCTCTAACTCTTCTTTCGAGTACAGATAACCAGTTGGGTTGTTTGGGTTACAGATAACAATACCTTTTGTTTTTGGTGTTATAAGTTTCTCAAAATCAGCGATTGGCGGAAGCGCAAAGCCACTATCTATGGACGAAGTTACAGGCTTTATTTTTATATCGGCAGCAATGGTAAAACCGTTGTAATTGGTGTAAAATGGCTCAGGGATAATCACTTCGTCGCCAGAATCTAAGCACGTCATCAAGGCAAACGAGATAGCCTCAGAACCACCAGTAGTTATCATAATATCCGAAAAATCTACATCAATGCCAATGCCAGTGTAGTATTTTGCTAACCCACGTCGATAAGACTCGTTTCCAGCCGAATGGCTATACTCAATAACCTTGTCGTCAAGGTTTTTCACGGCTTCGATAGCATTCTCTGGCGTAATAATATCTGGCTGACCAATGTTCAAATGATAAACTTTACGTCCCTGGCGTTTTGCTTCCTCGGCAAACGGAACAAGCTTACGGATAGGCGATTGAGGCATTGAAAGCCCACGTTTTGAAATTTTTGGCATAACTCTTATTTTTAGATAGTAATTTTAAACTTTTCGACACAAAAATATATTGAAAAACGCAAAAATAAAACACTATTGTAAGACAAATCAATTTTTATTCATAAAAAAAATATTTTTCAGGGCGGCTTCGGGCTTTTCGCTTGTAGTTGCCTTGTGCCTTGCGTTTTTGGCAATGTCGGAGCAGGAGCTTCCTACGGTCGCTCTGCCCCGCCAGCCAAAAATCGCAAGCCAACATCGGCAAGCTACCGCTACAATCCCTGCCGCAAAACGCCTTTGTAGCAAGCGAATTTTCAATAATAAAAACTTTTTATGAACAAACCCTGTTTTTCGGATATAAAACCACACAAGCCTTTCAAGTTACAACTAACAAACACAACTTAACGAACAGCTAATCAATATGTTATATCACATAAGAATTAAACAGAATTAGAGCAGTAAATTTAATCTATCTGTTTTTTGCAAAATTGATTTGTTTTTGTGATTTTTGTCATGTTTACTTTTGCAATTTTCGATTGCATGAGTTTTCGAGCAGTAACCAATTCTTAATTTTTTAATTCCTAATTAGTGTCTCCATAAAATCTCGGTGTTGATGTCTTTGCAAAATTATATATTTTTAAATATCTTATTAATAAGTAATTAAAATATCAACGCCGAGACTAATATTGATTAGTTAATTTCTTTTAAAACAGTCTCTTACTCTCTTTTTTAGTGTTTTACAAATTAGACGGAAAAATGAAATATATACAAACTATTCCGACATGCGAAACTTGCGATTTGCAGAAATTTTCGGTATTTAAGCATTTGACAAAGATAGAGTTGGCTAATTTATCCATCGACAAGGGTTGCAATTTTTTTAAGCGCGGCAATGTGCTTTACAACGAGGGCAACCGCATTAATGGTTTTTATTGTGTGAACCAAGGAGTGGTGAAACTTGTAAAAACAGGGATTGAAGGACGTGAGCAGATAATTCGTTTTGCGCAAAAGGGCGATATTATTGGTTATCGTTCTATTTTGAGTAAAGAACTTGCTTGCACAACGGCAAAAGTTATTGACGATGCTGTTGTGTGTTTTATTCCTGCGTCTAAATTGTTTGGATTGGTGCAAAATAACAATTCATTCGCAATGGAACTAATGAAACTTGCCTGCAAAGAACTTGGCGAAGCAAATAAATTTATTCTGGATATTGCGCAAAAAACTGTAAGAGAAAGACTTGCCGAAGTGTTAATGCTTCTTCGCGAAACGTTTGGGCTGGACGAAGACCACGTTTTGCAGATTTTGCTAACGCGTGAAGAGCTTGCAAATATTGTTGGCACAGCAACAGAATCTGTGATTCGGCTATTGTCTGAGTTTAAATCGGATAAAATTATTGCATTGAATGGCAGGAAGATACAGTTTTTGAACGAGAATACACTCATTCGGCTGAGTAATTTTTATGAATAGCGGTGTTTTATACCGAGTTTTGCTATGTAGTACTGTTGCGGCAGGGATTGTAGCGGTAGCTCGGTGTGTCGGCATGGGTTTTTTGGCGCAGTTTGGCGAGCGACCGTCAGGAAGCTCCGCCAAACTGCTTTGCCAAAAACACATGGCGGCGCACCGACTACAACCGGAAAGCCCACTAAGCCGCCCTAAATATTGTTCTTAGAATATTTTTTGAAAAATAAGTTTGAAACCCAATTTTTATGAATACAATTTGTTGATTTTCAATAATTTATGTTGATAAAAATCGGAAGAGTTTTTGTAAAAATACTTAATAAATAATTGATATGAATTTCATTGAGGAATTGACATGGCGAGGCATGGTTCACGATGTAAAGCCTGGTACCGAAGAGCTTCTGGCGAAAGAAACTGTTGCTGCTTATGTGGGTATCGACCCGACAGCGGATTCTTTGCATATTGGGCATTTGGTGTCGGTGATGTTGTTGAAACATTTGCAAATTGCGGGGCATAAACCGCTGGCTTTGGTTGGTGGTGCGACTGGCATGATTGGCGACCCATCGGGGAAAAGTGAGGAGCGTAACTTGCTGAACCTTGAGACATTGCGGCATAATGAGCGGTGCATTAAAGAGCAATTGGAGCGTTTTCTGGATTTTGGTAGCGATAGTGAAAATGCTGCCGAATTGGTGAATAATTTTGACTGGATGAGCAAGTTTTCGTTTCTGGATTTTGCACGAGATATTGGTAAGCATATTACTGTTAATTATATGTTGGCTAAGGATTCGGTAAAAAAGCGTATTGATAAAGATGGAGTTGGACTATCGTTTACGGAATTTACGTACCAGCTTATTCAGGGTTACGATTTTTTACATCTGTATCAGAATAAGAATTGCAAATTGCAAATGGGTGGTTCAGACCAATGGGGAAATATTACGACAGGGACTGAATTGATACGCCGAAAGGCTGGTGGTGAGGCATTTGCACTGACTTGCCCTTTGATAACTAAAGCCGATGGACAGAAATTTGGCAAAACAAATTCTGGTAATGTCTGGCTTGATGCCGAGCGGACTTCGCCGTATGAGTTTTACCAGTTTTGGATGAATATTGCTGACGAAGAAGCGGAAAGATACATTAAAATATTTACGCTTTTGAGCAAAGAAGAAATTGCTGCTTTGATTGATGAGCATCGTGAAGCACCGCATGGACGATTGTTGCAAAAACGTCTGGCAAAGGAAGTTACGATTATAACTCACTCCGAGGGCGAATATGATATGGCTGTCGAGGCTTCACAAATTTTGTTTGGCAAGGGTACTGCCGAGCTGTTGTCGAAACTTGATGAGAAGACGTTTCTCTCTGTTTTTGAGGGAGTTCCGACTTTTGAGATTGCCAAAGATACACTTTCTGATGGTCTGAATGTTGTTGATTTCTTGACGGATTTGACATCTGTTTTTTCGTCAAAAGGCGAATTGCGAAGACTAATAAAGGGTAATGGATTGAGTATAAATCAGGCAAAGGTTACTACACCAACTCGTGATATTACGGCGCAAGATTTACTTATTGGTAAGTATATTCTCATAAAACAAGGTAAGAAAAAATACTCTTTAGTAATTGTAAAACAGTAGAAAAGACTATAAAAAATTCGGCACTTTTTTATGCAAAACATGTTGAAGTGTGCTTGAAAATTGAAAAGCATTGTGCAAATGGCGATTGTTCGAGGGACAATCGCCATTTTTTTGCTTAATACAAAATAATAAATAAACTAAAGTCTAAGTAATGGAAAATTAATAATTAATAATTTTGCTTACGCCTGATTTAGTT
>JAOZMU010000455.1 GCA_029934165.1 Bacteroidales bacterium | reverse complement strand
TTTTTAATAAGTTCAGTGCTGTAAATCGCCAAAGAAAACCAAGAAGTTTCCGTTACACACAACTCAAAAAAAATAAAAATTGATAGAATTTGACTATATTTGTCGAAAAATAAAATAATGGAAGAATATATAAATAAAGTAATAAAAGGAGATTGTTTGGAAGTAATGCCAAACATACCAGACAAATCAGTCGATATGATACTGTGCGATTTACCGTATGGAACAACACAAAATAAGTGGGACTCAGTAATTCCGCTTGAAAAACTTTGGAAAGAATACGAAAGAATAATAAAGGATAATGGAGCAATTGTTCTGACGGCACAAGGATTATTTACTGCAAAATTAATCTTAGCCAACGAAAAAATGTTTAAATATAAGGTTGTTTGGGTAAAATCAAAAGCGACCAACTTTTTAAATGCAAAAAAACAACCGCTAAGAAAACACGAAGATATTTGTATCTTTTACAAAAAACAACCGACTTACAATCCTCAAATGATAAACGGGAAAGCTTACGATAAAGGGGTAAGAAAAGACCAATATACTGGAAGTTATGGAGATTTTAAACCAAAACACGTAAAAAGTGATGGAAGAAGATACCCAAACGATGCGATTTTTTACGAACCTGATATTTTCGATGACACAGTTTATTTTAAAACAGCAGAAAGTGAAGGTAAAGTCCAGCACCCAACTCAAAAACCTGTAAAACTTGGACAATATTTAATTCGAACATACACAAACGAAAATGACATTATATTAGACAATGCTTGCGGAAGTGGAAGTTTTCTCGTTTCAGCAGTTTTAGAAAAACGACGATTTATTGGAATTGAAAAGAATGAAAATACTAAACTACATAAGATAAAAGACATTGACTATATCGAAATATGTAACACAAGAATAGAAAATGCAAGAAAAGAACTAAAACAAGCAAAACAAAAACAAATCACTTTTAATTTTTTCCTATAATTATGCAAAGAATGAATGAAAGAGCGTGGTCGGGGCAAATTATCAGTTGGATAAAAGAGACGATTAACGCAGGAAAAACAGTATTTCAGGAAGCTACAAACGATGAAGGAATAAAACTAAAATCGGGACGGACAAAATTTCCAGATATACTTTTGTTTACGGATAAGATTTCAGGTGTTGTTTTTAATGGTTGGGAACTTAAATTTCCTGATACTGAAGTTGATGATAGAGAAATGCTGTTAAATGCACTTGAAAAAGCAGAACGTTTAAATTCAAACTCATTTGTAACTTGGAATGGTACGGAAGCTATTATATGGAAAATTGGCGATAAGTATACTGTGCAAAAACTATCAAAATTAAAAACTTATCCAAAAGAAAAAGGCATAAATAAAAGAGACGACTTATCAAATAAACAGAAATATTTAACCTTTGAAAACAAACTAAAAAAACGACTTGTTCAAATTTTGCATGATTTAGAACAATTGTATCTAAACCGAGAATTAAAAGAAGCCATAAATATTTCAGATGACATAATTACAGCTATTTACCAAGCATCTAACCATATTTTACCTCAATTTAAAAATCAAATAAACGAACTGAAATCAACAGACCGAACTTTTAAAAAAGAGTTTGCAAAATGGAAAATACTTGAAACATCAACACTGAAAATTTTAGAAAATTCATCAAGACGAGTAGAAACAGTTGTACCTGAATTTATTTTGGCAAAATTTACTTTTTACAAATTAATTGGTAAGATATTATTCTATCTAACACTTTCTGAAAATTTATCAGGAAAACTTCCAAAAATTGAAATATCCGAAAGGAAAAATATAAAAACTCAATTAAATAACTATTTTAATAAAGCTAAAAAGATTGATTATCAAGCAGTTTTCAACAAAGACTTTACAGATGATTTAGCTTTTAACGATACAATTGAATTATACCTCTTCAAACTAATTGGAAATATACTCGAAAATCTTGTCCCAAAAGAAGAAAAACAAAAATTTGGTCAATATTTCACACCCGAACCGCTTGCTAATATGGTTGCATTTCCTGCAATAAATACAAAAAACGATATTGTTTTTGACCCAACATCAGGAACAGGAACATTTTTAAATTCATTTTACAATATACTGAAATACAATGGACAAGAAAATCATCAGAAATTATTAACACAAATCTGGGGTAATGATATTTCACATTTTCCCGCTGTTTTGTCAGTGATAAATCTCTACAAACAAAAAGTGTCAGATACTGCAAATTTTCCTCGAATTACAAGAGGTGATTTTCTAAATTTAGAAATTAATCAAATAATTGAAATACCTGATAACAAGGATATAAACAAAATAAATAAGGAAAAATTACCAAAATTTGATGCGATTATTAGCAATTTTCCATTCATTCAACAAGAAGATATTCCCAACAAAATACTGACAAACTATTTTAGACAGGAATTTCAAGAAAACCAGCAGGCGTTTATCAAAAATAAGAAATTTATAATCAATGAAAGGTCTGATTATTACACATATTGCTTTTACAACTCCCTAAAATTTCTAAAACAAAATGGAATATTATCAGTCATAACTTCAAATGCTTGGCTTGGTAAAAACTACGGATTACAATTCAAACGATTTTTACTTGATAATTTTTCAATTAAGTATGTAATTAAAAGTAATTCAGAGCATTGGTTTTCATATTCACAAGTCAGCACAATTTTTATTGTTCTTGAAAAAAACAATAAAAATATAAAAACAAAATTTGTAACACTCAACTTCAAACTTCAAGATTATTTTTTAGAGGGAAATAAAAACGAACACATAAAATTAACAGAAAACTTATACGACCAAATTGATTTTTGCGATTTGCCTGAAAATACAGAATGGAAAAAAGATGAATTTTTCAACACTGTCTTTTATAAAAAGGACAACTCTGTAAAAGTAAGTATTGTAGATAAAGAATATTTGATAAGCTCGCTTACAAGCCAAGAAAGTTGGGATATAAATTTTATAGCACAAAACCCAATATCTATTTTTGAAAAATCGTTAATAAAACCTTTTCCCGATTTAATAGACGTTGGCAGAGGAACACGAAGCGGACAAGATAAAATGTTTTTATTAAATAAAAAGCAAATAGAAGAATTAGAAATCGAAGATGTATTCTTACAACCAACCTTAAAATCAAGTCGTTACTTAACTCAAATTGACAACAATACAGAACCTGATAATTATTTGTTTTTATGTAACGAGCCACTTGAAAAGTTAAAAAAAGATTTTCCAAATGCTTATAACTGGATTGATAAATGGAAAATAGCAAAAAACAAAACAGGAAAACTACTAACAACTGTTCTAAAAAATAACAAACCTTATTGGTATTCTTTAAAAGCAGAAGAACCTGCAAATATTTATATATCAATCAATCCCGATAAGAAATTATTTTTTAGTTACAGCAATGACAGTATAAATCTAAATCAAAGATTGATAGCAATCAGGACAGAAAAAGTTGATATTAAAATAATTACCGCACTTTTTAATTCAATAATCGGACTACTTATTGTTGAACTAAATGGAATTTCAAGAAATCTTGGAGCATTAGATTTAAACGCTGATTTTTTCAAAACAAAAATGAAAATATTAGACCCAAATCTATTAACAAAAAAAGATAAGCAGTTGATTATTAAAAAGTTTAATCCTTTGAGTAAACGAAATATTGAAAACTATAACATCGAATTAAAATCAAAAGATAGAATTGAATTTGATAAGACTGTTTTAACCTGCATAATTCATAAATATCTCCAAAAGGATATTAACATATTAATAATC
>JAOZMU010000454.1 GCA_029934165.1 Bacteroidales bacterium | reverse complement strand
TTTGTTGAATTTCAGTTTATTATGTCGTAAATAATTTATTCAAAATTATAAAAATTGGTGTTAATCAGTCTAATCCGTGTTCCTATCATCGCATAAATTGGAATTCGGATTAGATTGATTTTCACGGATTTACATTTTTCAACAAAATCCGTTATAATAAGTTAATTTTTAATTAGTATAAACAAAGTCCAAACTTATCTATACCATTATTTTATATTTGTAACTGTTTCTCAATCGAATAGCAATAATTTATCTCAATATCCAAAAAGTGCATGGTACTTACGGGTTTAAGCAGAAAATAAAACTACACAAATGAAACTATCGGAATTAAAAAACGGAGATAAAGGAATCATTGTCAAGGTGAAAGGCAGAGGAGCATTCCGTAAACGAATCACAGAAATGGGTTTTATCCGAGGCAAAGAAATTACGGTAGTAAAAAATGCACCATTAAAAGACCCTATTGAATATCAAATTATGGGATACCAAATATCACTTAGACGCAGCGAAGCCTCTTTGATAGAAATAATATCCATAAGTGCGGCAAAAAACCGTATAGAAAATATTTCTGATGGCGTTATAGATGAAGATAGAATTAAAAAAACAGTTCGCGAAAAAGCTAAAACAATAAATATTGCACTGGTTGGAAATCCTAATTCTGGAAAAACAACTCTATTTAATCATGCCAGCGGTTCAAAAGAACGTGTAGGCAATTACAGCGGAGTTACTGTCGATTTAAAACGTGCAAGTTTCAGCCAAGATGGCTATGTTTTTAATATCGTTGATTTGCCTGGAACATACTCAATGACAGCCTATTCGCCCGAAGAATTGTTCGTAAGAAACTACATTTTGAATGAGATGCCGGACATTGTTATCAATGTTATTGATGCCTCGAACCTTGAGCGAAATTTGTACTTGACAACACAACTTATTGACATGGACACAAAGGTTGTTGTTGCGCTCAATATGTATGATGAACTTTTATCAAAAGGCGATAGGTTTGATTATGAGACACTTGGAAAAATGATTGGCATTCCTTTCATTCCCACAATTGGGTATAAAGGCAAGGGAATGAAAGAGTTATTTACAAAGGTAATTCAGGTTTACGAAGACCTCGACAAAACAGTGCGACATATACACATAAATTACGGCACTGCCATCGAAAATTCTATAAATAGACTTCGAGCATTAATTAAAGAATCTGATAATAAACATATTACGAATCAAATTTCGCCACGTTTTTTGTCCATAAAACTACTAGAAAAAGACAAGCAAGCTCACAAAATTGCTCACAACTGTTCAAATGCCGAAGAAATTTTTTCTGCTACCAACAACGAGATTAGTACGCTTGAATTGTCGCAACAAGAAGATAGTGAGACACTTCTGACCGATGCAAAATATGCCTTCGTATCTGGCGCAATAAAGGAAAATTACAAAGAGGGAGTAGTTTCGCGCCGCCGTAGAACGGAAACAATTGATACGTTTATGACCCACAAATTATTTGGTTTTCCGATATTTATCTTCTTTTTGTGGCTAATGTTTCAGACGACATTTTCGGCTGGACAATACCCAGTCGATTGGATAGAAAGCGGCGTTGAATGGATAGGTAGCATTATAGGCACTGTGATGTCTGATGGAATACTTAAAGACTTAATTATCAACGGAATAATAGATGGTGTTGGAGGCGTTATCGTCTTTTTGCCTAACATACTAATTTTGTTTTTCTTCATTTCGCTGATGGAAGATACGGGCTATATGGCTCGTGTTGCGTTCATTATGGATAAAGTTATGCACAAAGTTGGCTTACACGGAAAATCTTTTATCCCGATGATTATGGGATTTGGTTGCAATGTGCCAGCTATAATGGCGACACGGACGCTCGAAAGCAAAAACGACCGTCTGCTTACCATGTTGATAAATCCATTTATGTCGTGTAGTGCGCGGCTGCCAATTTACATACTTTTTGCAGGTGCATTTTTTAGCGAAATGGCTGGTACTGTGATGTTTTCAATTTATATTATTGGCATTTTGCTTGCCGTTGTTATGGCGTTACTTTTCAAGAAATTGCTTTTCAAATCCGAGGACGTTCCGTTTGTCATGGAATTACCGCCATACCGCTTTCCTACGATAAAATCTACAATAAAAAACATGTGGAACAAAGGTTCGCAGTATTTGAAAAAAATGGGCGGCATAATTCTGGTCGCCTCTATAATTATCTGGGCTTTAGGATATTTCCCACGCGAGACAAAGCAAACTGCCTCTTTCGATAAAAAAATTGAGACATTAGAAATTGCGCATAAATCACAAATATATCAGTATAAAAACCCAACAGACTCAATAAAGTTGAAAGACATTAATATTCAGCACGATAGTATTATTTCTAACTTGTTGATTGAGCGCGAATCTGATAGACACGCATACTCATATATCGGAAGGCTAGGAAAAGCTATTGCGCCTGTTCTCAGACCATTAGGTTTCGATTGGAAAATGAGTGTAAGTATTTTAACGGGCATTGCAGCAAAAGAGATTGTAATAAGCACAATGAGCGTTCTCTATCAGGCTGAATCTGAGAGTGATAAAGAAAAAATTGAAGAAAAACTAAGAAATGAAAAATATACCGAAGGACTCCAAAAAGGAGAAAAAGTTTTTTCGCCTCTTATAGCTTTTGTTTTTATGTTATTTATACTCATTTACTTTCCTTGTGTTGCGTCTTTAGCGGCAATCAAAAATGAGTCTGGAAGCTGGAAATGGGCAGCCTTTTCGATGGGTTATACAACTATATTGGCTTGGCTAGTAGGGTTTATAGTCTATCAAGTTGGGAGTTTGTTTGTATAATAAGTACTCATGCAAAAATTATTACGCTTTTTATTAACGTAAGTTATTAATTAATTACTCTTACAAAAGTTCTTACGCTTTTTATTAACCTAAGTTGTTAATTAACAGCTTAAACGTTTCATAAAAATAGGTCTTAGACCTTAATTAACAGCTTAAACGTTTCATAAAAAATAGGTCTTAGACCTTAATTAACAGCTTAAACGTTTCATAAAAAATACCTATTAGACTTTAGCAATAGTTTTGCTATATTCATGTGCTTTCTAATTATTTTATTCTGGAATAAATAACACCAAATTTTTTACTAAAAATATAGAATCATGGCTCAAAGTATAATTGCTTACATAATTATTTTCATTGCATTTGCTTACGCAATATTCTCAACCATAAAGTTTTTTGTTTCTGTCGGAAAAAAGACAAACCATCGTTCATGTTCTTCTGGCTGCAATTCGGCATCTTGCAATCTGCGTGATTTTAAAATGAAATAAACACATCGTGCTATTTATTTGGCTTATATTCAGGTCAATAATAACTTAGGCTTTTGACTTTTTCTTCACGTTTAAAAATTTGATAATAGAGTTTATATAAAACAATTTTTGTAATGAGGAGCTTCAGTTTGCGTAAATCATAAACTTTTGTTTTATATAATCATTAATGAATAAAATAATTTCGCCAAAATTCTAATTTATTTTTTAAGGTCTAAGACCTATTTTTTATGAAACGTTTAAGCTGTGAATTAACAACTTAGGTTAATAAAAAAGCGTAAGAACTTTTGTAAGAGTACTTACTTAGTGTCCTGCACTTTTTAATATTGAGACAATGATTTGCTATTTGGTTGAAAATCAGCAACAAACAGCAAATAATGGTATAATTTAATTTAATTTTTGTTCTTATCTGTTATAAATTAGGTTAAATAATTTACTCAAGTTTCTGACTTCAATAACACCTTGAGTATCAAGTTGTTGCAGATGTGAA
>JAOZMU010000453.1 GCA_029934165.1 Bacteroidales bacterium | reverse complement strand
TATGTCTGAAAATCATAATTTTTGAAATACTTATCCTATACAAAAGAATTTTGCGTCTTTATACGTAAACCAAACTTTTGCAAATTTAAGATTTTTTTGCTACAATTTGCAGAATTTATGCAAGGTGTTTAACTTGCGCAAAATAAGATAAAAAGAAACAATTTTTTAACTACTGGCTTTTGTGCCACGGACGATAAATAATCACAAAATAATTATGAAATATTTACCTAAAGTTATCATTATTAGTATATTACTAATTGTAAATTTATTCGTTAATGCACAAACATCAGACGAATTTTACGATAGCAATTATTTACGGTACGATAATTTTGTTTATAAAGATTACATCCAAACCGTTGTTGCACACGAGCTTAACGAACCTCTTTCATATCCGATAATTGAGCTAAACAGAGGACAGAAATTATACATTGGTTTCGATGATTTGAGTTTTGATACTCGCTCGTATTATTTTACAGTAATTCATTGCTCGGCAGACTGGGAGCCAAGCGATTTGTTTGCAATGGATTACATAGAAGGTTTTGAGGAAAATGACATAGAAAACTATAATAATTCGTTTAACACTTTTCAGAAATACACACATTATGGCTTTACGATTCCTAACGAGAATTTAAACCTTAAAATTTCCGGCAATTATTTAGTTATTGTTTATGAAGATAACGACCTCGAAAACAGGATATTAACACAGCGCATCGCAGTTGTAGAGCAGCAGGTGGATATTACGGCGGTTGTCAAAAAACCTTCGTTACCAAAATATCGGGGCAATTGCCATGAGATTGATTTTGAGATAAATACACAAAACCTTGAAGTTGTTGACCCAAACAGCGATATTATGCCCGTTGTTACGCAAAACAATAGGCACGACAATGCTATCCGACACCTTAATCCTCAGTTTGTTAACAACAATATTTTGACTTACGATTACAACGACAAAAATCTCTTTTTTGGTGGCAACGAGTTTCATCATGCCGATTTGAAAAGTGTGCGTTTCAAAGCCGACCAAATAGATAGTATTTATTTTGAAAAACCTTTTTATCATTTTCAACTCGTAGCAGACCCCGTAAGAAACTATCAAAGATATAGTTACGAGCCAGACCTAAACGGAAAACGCCTTATTAAACTCGAAAATAGCGAAAACAGTAATTACGAAGCAGATTATGTGTTTGCACATTTCAAACTGCCCTATCGACAGGCAGAAACAAAGGGAAATGTTTATATTTTTGGTTCGCTGACAAATTGGACTTTTGATAAAAAAAACATGATGAAATATAACGCTAACGAGCAGGCTTACGAAATTTCTCTTTTTCTGAAACAAGGCTATTATAATTACGAGTATGTTTTTGTCGAAGATGGAAGCAATTATGCAAACGAAAATCATATTGAAGGTTCTCATTATCAAACCGAAACAGATTATATTATTTATGTTTATTTTAGCAATCCATCAAGTCAATACGACAAATTAGTTGGAGTAAAAAAACTTAACTCAATGAAAAAAATATAATACAATGACACTCATCGCTAATAAAGCCTACTCGTTTAAGGTTCTCAGCAAGTCGGCAACTCCTGACGGAGAGGCGTTTTATGTCCTTGAAGATATTTACAAACATCGACATTTGCTCCCTGCCAAGTATTATGCCGAATATAAATTGCAAATTGGTACAACCATTACGTGTTATATTGATAAAATAAATTGTGCCGGCAAAATTTTCCTCGAACCAGTACACCCATATTATAAACTTGGACAAAACTTTGATTTTAAATACGTTGGAGCAGCCAAACGGAAAATTAAGCGAGAAATAAAAGATGTATTATTGCTTTGCGATGTTTATGGAAACGAGCAATATGTTGAGCCAAATAATCGGAAAAACATGGAAAAATTTGTGGACAAAACAATTTTTTGTAACTTGAAAAGAATAAAAAAAGGAAAATTTCATTTAATAATTATAAACGATGAATAAAATAAATTACCACAAATTGAAACCGATTATTGCATTTGTTGTTATCCTAACAGCTTGTATATCAATGTCATGCCAGAAAGATATAGAGGTCGAGCTACCTACATTTGTGCCACGTTTGGTGGTGGAAGGGCGCATCGAACAGGGCGAATTTGCAGAAGTGTCGGTGATGCAAAACCTTGATTACTTTGGAATTGTCGATGAAAATACCATTCGCGATATTATTATTCCCGATGCCTTCGTTACTGTCTCTGATGGTTTTATTACGGATACGTTGGAATTAGTATTTAGCCTTGTAGAATTTCCGTACGTAAAATATCGCGGAAAAACTTTGCGTGGTGCTGCCGATAAAACCTATCACCTTAGAATTGAGCATGAAGCAGACGTTGCAACAGCCTCGACAACAATCCCGATGCCTCCCGTTATCGACAGTTTGAAATTTAAGTTAGAGCATGGCTACGACAGTCTTGGGATAATCTGGGCATACGTTCAAGACCCAGATACGATAGGCAATTTCTATCGCAATTATACGAAAGTTGTCGGTGTTGAAACGCTGTTCAAAAAAAACCGAAGCGAATTTATTTCGGACAAGTTATTGAATGGACAAGTTCTTTATATTCCGATGATTAAAGGCTATGGCAGTGCCGAGTACCAACCCGAAAACAATGACGAATTAGAAGACGATGACATCTACATAAAAATTGGCGAGACGATAATTGTCAAAGTTTGTAGCATTGATTACGATAATTACACATTCTGGCGTACGCTATATCGCCAACGGTCGAGTGGTGGAAATCCGTTTGCAGCATCGTCTTCTGTGCGGAGCAATTTCAACGAAAATGGTGTTTTGGGAGTATGGGGAGGTTATAGTTACGATATTGATACAATGGTTGTAACGGAAGATGGTCAGTTTCAAAATTCGCATTAAACAAAAAATGGACGTAAAATAAATTACGTCCCTTTTTTATATTATTATCGACGCTTGTTTTCTGTAACAATGTGTCCGTCAAATAATTGGATAATGCGATGTGCTTTTTCAGCATCTGCCGCCGAGTGCGTTACCATGATGATTGTTGTGCCATCGTTGTTGAGTTGCGTTAGCAAATTCATCACTTCTTCACCATTTGCCGAATCGAGATTACCAGTAGGCTCATCGGCAAGTATTAATTTTGGTCGTGTTACGACAGCCCGCGCAATAGCAACCCTTTGTTGCTGACCACCAGAAAGTTGCTGCGGAAAATGTTTACGTCTATGCGCAATTTTCATTCGCTCTAAAACTTTCTCAACTTTTTTCTTTCGCTCAGATGCCGATATTTTCAAATACAACAAAGGAAGTTCAACATTCTCATAAACAGAGAGTTCGTCGATTAGATTAAAACTTTGAAAAACAAAACCAATATTGTTTTTTCGCATATTAGTCCGTTGGCGTTCTTTGTACCTCGAAACCTCTTCATCGTTGAAATAAAACTCGCCACCGCTCGGATTGTCAAGAAGCCCAAGAATATTGAGTAACGTAGATTTTCCACAACCCGATGGTCCCATAATTGCCACAAATTCACCATGTTTAACTTCGAGATTCACACGATTTAGTGCAGTTGTTTCGACCTCATCAGTGCGAAATATTTTTATTAATTCTTTCGTTTTTATCATATCTTTTTCGTTTTTTATGTGCCGTATTTAAATAACAATTAAAAAATAAATTGGAATTTATCATTGTTCTAAGCTCAAGTTTTCGACTTCAATAACACCCTGAATATCAAGCTGTTGCAGATGCAAAAAGTATTAAAAAAAGTTGCATAATTCGACATAATATTGTATCTTTGAGATAGTTACAAACCA
>JAOZMU010000452.1 GCA_029934165.1 Bacteroidales bacterium | reverse complement strand
TCTGCAATAGCTTGATATTCAAGGTGTTATTGAAGTCAGAAACTTGAGTTAATTATATTTCAAACGCCTTTTATCGTTCTGATTGATTATCTTTTTACTCCTTAACAATTCCCAGACTCAAATCTTTAAGTTGGTCGTTGCTTACGGGTGCGGGAGAGTCTATCATAACATCTCGTCCTGCGTTGTTTTTTGGGAATGCGATTACGTCGCGGATAGAGTCCGAGCCGTTGAAGATTGCTACCCAGCGGTCGAAACCAAACGCACATCCTCCGTGTGGTGGTGCGCCATATTTGAAAGCGTCCATCAAGAAACCAAACTGAGCATTTGCTTCTTCTTCGGTGAAACCAAGCGTCTTGAACATTTTGGCTTGTAGGTCTTTATCGAAAATACGGATTGAACCACCGCCAATTTCCGAGCCGTTAATCACAAAGTCATACGCATTTGCGTTCACGCTGACTGGGTCTGTGTCCAAAAGCTCAAGATGCTCGGGTTTTGGAGCAGTAAATGGGTGGTGCATTGCGTGGAAGCGGTTTGTTTTTTCGTCCCATTCCAAAAGCGGAAAATCGACAACCCAAAGCGGAGCAAATTTGTTTTTGTCTCTCAGTTCTAATTGATTACCCATTTCAAGACGAAGCTCGCCAAGCGCAAACAAAGTCTGTTTTTTTGTGCCAGAAAGAACCAAAAGCAAATCGCCAGCCTTTGCGCCAAGTGTTTCTGCCCATAATTTCAAATCTTCTTGCGAGTAGAATTTATCTACCGACGATTTGAATGTTCCGTCTTCGTTGCATTTGACGTAAACCATTCCTTTTGAGCCAATTTGCGGACGTTGAACAAATTTCGTCAGCGCATCAATTTTCTTTCTCGAATGGCTTGCTTTTCCTTCAACACAAATTCCGCCAATGTATTCCGCTTCGTCAAAAATCTTGAAATCTTTGCCTTTTACAACTTCCGAAATATCATTTATCTTCATGCAGAAACGCAAATCTGGTTTGTCCGAGCCGTAAGATTCCATCGCCTCTTTGTACGTCATGCGAGGAAAAGCGTCTTTAAAATCGACACCTTTAACATCTCTGAATAAGTGCTTTGCAAGACCTTCAAAGGTTTGAAGAATATCTTCCTGCTCAACAAAAGCCATCTCGCAGTCGATTTGCGTAAATTCTGGCTGACGGTCGGCACGGAAATCCTCATCACGGAAGCACTTCACGACTTGAAAATATTTATCGTATCCAGCAACCATCAGCAACTGCTTGAAAACCTGTGGCGATTGTGGCAAAGCATAAAACTGACCTGCATTCAAACGCGAAGGAACAATAAAATCGCGTGCGCCTTCTGGTGTAGATTTTATCAAAACAGGAGTTTCAATTTCGATGAAACCGCTTTTATCCAGATAGTTGCGAATTGATTTTGCCATTTTATGACGAAGAATAATCCCGTCTCGCACCGGATTTCTTCTCAAATCCAAGTAACGATAATTCATTCTGATTTCTTCGCCGCCGTCGGTTTCGTCTTCGATTGTGAATGGCGGAACTTCGGATTTGTTTAAAACCGTAATTTCGTTCACAACAATCTCAATATCACCAGTATCCAAGTTTGGATTCTTGTTGCTTCGCTCGCGCACAACGCCTGATGCCTGTAAAACAAATTCGCGCCCAATTTTACTAGCCTTGCTTCGCAAATCGGCGTTTGTTTCTTCATCAAAAAAAAGTTGCGAAATGCCATATCTATCACGAATATCGATGAATGTCATCCCCCCAAGATTTCGTATTTTTTGCGCCCAACCACTAAGGATAATCTCTTGTCCAATGTTTTCACTACGCAGTTCCCCGCAAGTGTGTGTTCTGTATGCCATAATATAAATATTTTATGTCTATTTTTATACTTTACGAAAATTTCAAATTATTTTATAGCGTAAAACTCCGTACAAAGAATACAAAAGTATAATTTTCTAAATAATTCTGTGTTATGACAATGACATATTTTGACTTTCGGAATTAGCCATACAATATTATATGTATAAATTTTAGTTTTGCTTTCATCACAAAATAAGTTCTAAGACCTATTTTTTATGAAACGTATTAGCTGGCTATTAGCAACTTACAAAAACGCAACAACTTTTGTGAAAGCATGGTTTGGTCATAAAAAATCAATTCACATTGAAAAGAAATATTTATATGTTTTTTTATTGGCGGCTCAGGGGCTTTCCGCTTGTAGTCGGTGTGCTGCCATGCGTTTTTGGCAAAAGCGGTTTGGCGGAGCTTCCTATCGGTCGCTCGCCAAACCGCGCCAAAAATCCCATGCCAACACACCGAGCTACCGCTACAATCCCCGCCGCATTGTGCTTCGTAGCAAGCGTTTTAAGCACTCATACAAAAGTTTTTACATATTTACTTGTTCATATTTCGCTGATTAAGTGAACTTTGCAGAAATGCGTAAGCAACATTAAATAGGTTTTAGACCTTACGTGCTTTGGTGGGCTAAATAAAAACTACATCTGCGTGGCGAATTTCAATTATAAAAATTTTTTATGAACAAACACTGTTTGTAAGAGTACTTAGAACGAAAATTAAATTAACCTATACCATTATTTTCTGTTTGTTGCTGATTTTCAGTCAAATAGTAAATTGTTGCCTCAATATTAAAAAATGCAGAGCGCTTATAATTAAAAATCCGCTTTTTTATGTATTTTTAACACACAAAAATAAATCTTTAATAATCAGGTCTAAACTCTATCTATCTAAATTAAAACCAATTACACCATCAATAAATATTCGTTTGCAAGGTAATAACTAAAAACTTTTTAGGCATAAGATTTGCAAAATAACCGCTAAACAAATTACTCGAAAAACAAGCTCATGAAAACAAACCTTTTAATTATTCTCGTTGTACTTTTTTCAGGAATTTCAAATTTCGGCTTCGGTCAAGAAAATGTTGACCATATAGAAAAAAAATCATTCAAATCTGGCGAACGTCTCAAATATCTGATGCACTATGGCATCATAAATGGCGGTGTAGCAACACTTAGCGTTGTCGATAGAAAATTCAAAGGACGCAAAATTTACAACGCAAAAGCCGTAGCGCGAACAATCGGTATTACCGACAAACTATACAATGTCCATGATATTTACGAAAGCTATTTCGATGCAACTAATTGTAAACCAATTATTTCCATTCGCGACATAACCGAAGGTTCGTATAAAACCTACAACAAAGTTTTTTATAACCACGTAAAACACTGGGTTATGAGTTCAAAATCTGGACGACACGAAGTACCAGACACTATTTTTGATGTTGTTTCGGCGTTCTATTATGCACGCGAAAACATCTTTAAAGACCTGAAAATCAACAAAGACGTTAAAATTCCAACATACTTTTCAGATGAAATCAACATAATGACAATTCGTTACTCTGGTATAGAAGTTATAGAAACAGATTTAGGAAAAATAGAATGTATGAAATTTAATCCTGTTGTCGAAGTTGGAAGAATTTTCGATACGCAAGACGACCTAACATTCTGGATATCAAACGATGAAAATTACTTGCCAATACGCATGAAAATGAATTTGTTTATCGGTTCGTTCAAATGCGATTTGGTAGAATATTCTGGCTTGAAGCACGAAATCAATTTTGAGAAATGACATCATTTAAAAGAACAAGTTTGATAGTATAAATATATCAGTGTTGGTATGATTATCAGGTAATTACAGATAAAAATTTGAATTTATAAAATAGAATTTTACTTTAAAATCAAATTATTATGAACTCAAGTTTCTGACTTCGCCCTTACAACTTGATATTTAACACATTGCAAAGAA
>JAOZMU010000451.1 GCA_029934165.1 Bacteroidales bacterium | reverse complement strand
ATAAACAACCAATTACATTTTATGATAATCCGAAAACCTTTTTCACTTTAGTATAGAACAAAGATTAAAATTAACCACTATTTGCTGTTTTACAATAAAATCGTAAATCCTTCTCTCAATATTTAAAAGTGCAGGGTACTTAAAAGAAAAACTCTCACAATATCAGAATGTTAAAGTGGTTTGCCTCCTTTTACGGTATAAATATTATGCCAAAGTGTAAACCTTGCCCGGCAGTGTACGAATGAGTCCTTTGCATTCCAAATTAAACATCAGCACAGAGAGTTTGCTTATCTGTATTTTGCACCGATAGCACAGAGTGTCAATGTCCATGCTACTTTCTTCGTGCAAAAGTTGGATAATCGTACTTTCCTGCTCGGTCAAATCGTCGAAAGAAATTTTTAGTTGTTCGACTTTTTTTTGGGCTTTTACGTCCCACGACATACATTTTACCAAATCGTTTGCCGATTCTATTAATTGTGCTTTATGTCTCTTTATCAGCAAATTACACCCGCGCGAGCTTTTGTCACTCAGTCGTCCCGGAAACGCAAACGTATCGCGGCTATATGAGTTTGCAATTTCTATTGTGTTCATCGCGCCACCTTTCAGGTCGGACTCCACAATTATGGTTACATCGCTAAGTCCTGCTATTATTCGGTTGCGCTGCAAAAAATTTCGACGCTCTGCGCCTACTCTACTCGGAAATTCGGATAATAAAACACCACCTTTCTCCACTATTTCGGCGGCAGTTTCGCGGTGGGCACTCGGATAAACGTAGTGTAGCCCATGAGCAAAAACTGCTATTGTTGGCAACGAATTTTCTAATGCAGCTTTATGCGCCGCAATGTCTATTCCGTATGCTAAACCACTGACAATGACCGGTTTCATGCCCATTTCTGCAAGTGCGCCTACAAATTTATTTGCGTTTTCGCGTCCCTCGGCTGTCGATTTTCGTGTTCCAACAATGCTAATAAATTTTTGTCCAGTGAAATTGATTTCTCCTTTTGTGTAGATAATCAGCGGTGCATCAGGGCATTGGCGCAGATACATCGGATACGATTTGTCAAGATAAAATGTGGCTGTGATGTTGTTATTCGCAATAAATTTCATCTCGTTTTCGGCACGTTCAATCGCAACGGAATTTTGTATTTCGTGGGATAGTTTTTCGCTAATTCCTTGTATTTTTTGCAAGTTTTGTATAGACTCGCTAAAAATACCCGACAGGCTACCAATATGCGAAATCAAGCGTTTTGCTAACGTATATCCAACACCCGGAATCATACTCAACCGGATTTTTTGCAGAAGAAGAGAGCTGTCTGTCATTTGTCGTCAACTTCTTCAAAATCAATATATTCGCCATCGTTTTTGTCGAATTTCTTTTCCTTTTTCTTTTCCACCTGAATTGTCGTGCCACCGACATTCATACGCTCGTTTTCCTCCTCTTTTTGATATTGCCCGGCTTGGTCTTGCATTTTTTTCTGCATACGTTTTAGCGCATGACCAAATAAACGTGGCAATAAATGTCTGCCAATAATTTTTAGGGCATAATATATTAACAAAAGAATTAATACAAATTTTAAAAATACCATAATTTTGATTTTTCAAGGTTAAAACTATTCGCCAAAAAACAACAACTCACGATAAGTGCCATGCACTTTTTTAATTTTGAGACAACGATTTACTATTTGACTGAAAATCAGCTACAAACAGCAAATAATGGTATAGGTTAATTTAATTTAATCTTAGTTCTAAGAACTACTTTTTCTCCATCGCATCAAGGGTTTCTTTGTTGTTTGCAGGGTTAATAATTTTTTCGAGCTGCGGCACAAAGTCGGCTTTTTCTTGTTCGGTCAGTTTCGCAGTTTCTATTTGTGGATGAATAATTAATTTATAAACAACCCTTCTGTGCTTATTTAGTTTATATGGGTGAATATAGGTTTGGTCGAGGGTTATTGGAACAATCGTAACATTGTGGTCAACAAGTAGTTGTAAGCCAGCCTTTTTAAATTTCTTCATCTTAGAGCTACGGCTACGCGTCCCCTCCGGAAACATCATCATTGTTTCTCCGGCGAGGATTTTTTTTACTCGTTCTTCAATTTTCGACATCGTAGTGCTTCGCTTTTTTCTGTCGATAAACACACACCCAACAGCCACCATCCAACCGTTTACGATTGGCATACGTTTTAGTTCTTTTTTGCCAATAAAACCTATTGCTTTTTTTATATTTCCTGTTATCAGCAAAGAATCAAAATTGCTTTGATGGTTGCTAATGAAGCAAATATCGTTGTTTTTGGGCATATTTTCCATACCGACAACCTTATATTTTGCTCCCGTCAGCCACATCGTGTGTCGCCCCCAACGGTAGGCAACCATGACGATGTATTTTTTTTTTAGTTCCTCAAACCGCAACAGCTTAATAATGAATAACGGAATGAGTGCCAGCCCAATAAGAACCATATAAAATACAAAATAAATTCTTCGTATTATGCCTAATAATATCATAAGTGAATTAATAATTATTAATTAATAATTGGCTCACGCCAGATAAGCAGGTAGTGCCATTTTTATGAAAAGTATTGTGTTGATATTTAGGTCAATAACAACTATAAAAGTGTCGATTATTTTTACAAACCTTCTTAATATTCTTGTTCATTAAGATGCTTTTTCTCGGATTATTAATATTATCTTTTCCCTGACAATGTTATAAAAAAAACACAAGGTTTGGTCATAAAAAAACTGATTTTTATGGCGGCTTATCGTGCTTTTCGCTTGTAATTGCCTTGTGGCTTGCGTTTTTGGCAATGTCGGTGCAAGAGCTTCCTTTGGTCGCTCGCCAAAATTAACTTGCATAAGTTCGCCAAAAGCGAAAACGTATCCTAAAAAACAGTCGAAGACTGCGCTACAATCCTGACCGCAAAATGCCTTTGTAGCAAGTGATTCGACAAAACAGACAATTTTTCATAAATAAACCCTAAAAAAACATTTAGACCGAAGATTAAATTAACCTATACCATTATTTGCTGTTTGTAGCTGATTTTCAGTCAAATAGCAAATCGTTATCTCAATATTAAAAAATCCGACAAACTTTATTTTGTAGCAATCAAAAACAAATGTAATTGCCGGATAAGTACTCATACAAAAGTTCTTACGCTTTTTATTAACATAAGTTGCTAATTCACAGCTTAGACGCATCATAAAAAAATAGGTTTTAGACCTTATTTATTCGATTACGTGCTTGTTAGCAAAAACAATTTTACGGATACTTTCGCGGAATGGTTCTTTTGTTCCATAAATTAAATCGTTATTATGCGGAAATGCTGCTGGCTTGTTTTTTAGCTTTCGGCGGGTTTTCTTTTTCAGCGCGCCCAAATCGCCATTTGCAACTGCGTATAAATGCGCGAAAATATTTTCGGCAATTATCGGTTTTGTTGCCAAAACTTGCCCCGAATAATTGTCGATAAAATCTATTGTTCCAGAAACTTTTGCGGCTTTCAACTGCTCTGTTTCAGTAACATTGCAACTAATTCGTTTGTATTTCTTTTCTTTGATGTCGTTGCCAAGCGAATCTTTCAACACGTTTCCGTTTTCGTCGTACTCGTATTTCCAGCCATCGCGGATTTTTTTTGTCTCGCGATATTTTTTTTCCTTAAATTGCTCTTGCGAAACATCGACAGAAGTAATTTTGGCAATAATGACAAAATCATATTCTAAATCGTCGGTGGTTTCTTCGGTGTAATAGAGTGTCCAACCACGATTCAATTTCTCGACACCAATGGCAAGTAAACCATCGAAATACACTTCGTCGAAATTGAAACTGCTGTTGTTT
>JAOZMU010000450.1 GCA_029934165.1 Bacteroidales bacterium | reverse complement strand
AATCGGAGTAGTGCAAACTATTTGACGATATATAGAGAATTGATAATGAGTTAAAAAACATGGAACAATGTCCAAATTATTTTATGTTAATATTTGCTCTTTATTACTGTTACTCAAATGAATAACGAATACTAATTTATAATTTAAAATGCAGAAATTCAACCATATTTATTCATTTAATTACAACAAAAATGAAAGTGATTTATGCAAACTTGAATCAAGACAAATTTTTAATACGGAAGAGAAGAATAAGCTACTTTTTTCCGATATTAAAATAGACCCTTCCAGTAGTGCGTTAATTAAAAAAAGGCTTGATATTATTTCATATTCCGAGGAATATTCTATCCTATTAAACAAAATTGAAGTTGAAAAAATAAGCATCGAAGGCAGTAAAATTGAGTATTTAGTTTTGAATGGCGACAAGACTGAGTATGCAGAGCGACTTAAAAAATTAAAGGATATTGGCTACATAGCTGAGGGTATTCCTGATTATTACAATCCTATAACAACTTATGGCTTATGTTGTTACGAAGCCGTTTGGTATTTTGGCGTTCTGATTAAAAATAATTTTGCTTGGCATAAACACAACGAAAAACCTCGTTCGTACAGCAACTCAATTGGGGTGAATATCGCAAAAGCTCTTGTCAATATTGCAGCAAAAGCAGACAAAGCAAAAACGCTGATAGATGCCTGTTGTGGTGTAGGCACGATAACGTTAGAAGCCTGTTTTGCAGGGTATAACATCGAGGGTTGCGACATTAATGAGAAAATTTATAACCATGCGCAAGAAAATTTGGCTCATTTTGGCTATAAAGCAAAAATCTACTGCTCTGACATAAAAAACATTAGCAAAAACTATGCCGCTGCCGTTATAGACCTGCCATACAATTTGTATAGTTATGCAACGGATAGCCAGATTTTGCATATTATTAAATCAACGGCAGAAATTACAAATCGAATCGTAATTGTTTCTACCTCAGACATTTCCGACATAATCGACAAAGCAAAATTGAGAATTTCTGATTTTTGCAGCGTAAGTAAACTCGGAAAGCTTAATTTCGTTAGAAAAATATGGGTTTGCGAAAAAAAGGAATAACTACGCCTCAGATTCAATTATGTTACAATTGTAAATATTTTATTATCAAGCATTTTGCACAAGCTGGTACGTAAAATAATAACACTTTTTTTATTACTATTAACTTGAATGTTAACATAGTTTTTTTCCTAATAAATAGCACTATGTGCTTAAATTTAAACTTATGAAAAAATTACTTATTTCTCTATTAGCAATCCTAATTTTTGTGGCAAAAGCACAAGCTCTCACTATCCTAATTCCGATGGACGATTCGCAGAAAAATCATCTAAAGGCTTATGGCATTGCATATTGGACTCTTCAGAACTCGATAGAAGTTCAGTGGTTGACAAATTACCGAGGAGGTAGTTTTATGATTTCGTATCACAAAGACCTTGAAAATGAGTGCATTATCCGTGGTGTGTCTTACGAGGCAATTGCCGATGCAAAAGCAGGTAGTATTCTTGCGCATATAGCAAAGCCAGAGGTTAATATGGACGCTGTTAAACTTGAAAAAGCACCGAAAATTGCAGTTTATTCGCCAAAAGGAAATTCGCCTTGGGACGATGCCGTTACGCTTGTTTTGACTTATGCCGAAATTCCGTATGATATTATCTACGACCAAGAAGTTGTCGAGGGCAAGCTCAAAGATTACGATTGGTTGCACCTACATCACGAAGATTTCACGGGACAATACGGCAGATTCTACGGCACATACCGCCACATGCCTTGGTATCAGGAGCAAGTTCGCGAGGCAGAAGCGATGGCGGCAATGCTTGGTTTCTCAAAAGTTTCGGACTTGAAATTACACGTTGCAAAGACTTTTAAAAATTATATTACAGGAGGCGGTTTTTTGTTTGCAATGTGCTCTGCGACAGACTCTTTCGACATTGCATTGGCTGCTTCGGAGGTTGATATTTGCGAACACATGTTCGATGGCGACCCCGCTGACCCAAACGCACAATCGAAACTGGATTTTTCTCAGACGTTGGCTTTTAAGGATTTTACTTTAAGTAAAAATCCATACGAGTACGAATTTTCTTCCATAGATGCGACAAAAACACGCCGTGTACACGAAAATGATGACTATTTTACACTATTCGATTTTTCGGCAAAATGGGACCCAGTGCCAACAATGCTTTGTCAGAATCACACGCAGTTAATAAATGGTTTCATGGGACAAACTACCAGTTTTGTGAGCAAACTACTCAAATCCAACGTGTTGGTAATGGGCGAATACAAAGCAGCAAAAGAAGCCAGATATATTCATGGCGTGTTAGGAAAAGGAACATGGACTTTTTATGGCGGACACGACCCTGAAGATTACCGACATTATGTTGGCGACAAACCGACAGACTTGAATTTACACCCCAACTCACCAGGCTACAGATTGATTTTAAACAACGTTTTGTTTCCTGCTGCAAAGAAGAAAAAACTTAAAACTTGATTTAAAAATTTGCTTTAAAGTTACTATTGGCGTAGCTTCAGGTCATACTGACAGTGGTGAACATTGTTGTACGATGCTATCATTTTTTTTGGATTGGAAAATAAAGTTATTTACTTTTGCAATTTAAAATCATTCTAATTAAGCAGGAAAAAGTGGGAAGAATTTTTGGTATAGATTACGGAAAAAAAAGAGTGGGAATCGCCGTTTCCGACCCTTTGAAAATGATTGCTAATGGCATTGACACGGTGGCTACGGCAGAAATTTTCAATTATATTAAAGAGTATTTATCGCGCGAGAAAGTAGAACGCTTTGTTGTTGGATTGCCAAAACAGATGAACAATACTTACTCAGAATCAGTGATTTACATCGTTCCGTTTGTCAATAAATTAAAAAAAACGTACCCCGAAATTCCTGTCGAATATGTCGATGAAAGATTTACATCTAAGATTGCGAAACAGACTATGCTTGCTGGCGGACTGAAAAAAAAGGCACGGCAAAATAAGGCTTTGGTCGATAAAATTAGTGCGACAATTATTTTACAGAGCTATTTGGATTTCAATTAATTTCCAGCATTTAGTGCAAAAATTAAAATTTAATAAATCATTAATTGATTAGCATAAAGCTAATTACAGAAATATCTAGTGATAATTTTTCATACGTTATTAGAAAACAATCAAAAAATATGATTCTGCCAATTACAACTTACGGAAATTCGAGCTTACGGAAAAAAACTGAAGAAATTGACTCCAATTATGAGGGCTTGAAAGCATTGATAGACAACATGTTTGAAACAATGTACGGTGCAGACGGAATTGGACTTGCCGCTCCGCAGGTCGATAAAAGTATTCAGCTTTTTATTATTGATTTATCGCCACTTGCCGACGAAAAACCAGAGCTTGCCAATTTTAAGCAAGTCTTTATTAATCCTATAATTAGGTCGGAAGAAGGCGAAGAAAAATTTTATAACGAAGGCTGTCTGAGCGTGCCAGGTGTACACGAAGATGTTAAAAGAAAAACTGAAATCGTTATAGAATATTATGACGAAAATTTTCAACTCATCGAAGAAAAATACGATGGTGTGAAAGCTCGCGTCATTCAGCACGAATACGACCACTTGGACGGAATATTGTTTACAGATAAAGTTGGCGGAATACGTAAACGGCTGATTAAAGGCAAGCTGGCGGCAATATCGAAGGGAAAAACAAACACAACCTATAAAATTCGTACTCCTCAAGGCATAAAGAAATAGGTGTAGTTGTTAATTTAAGTACTCTTAGTAATGGAAAATTAATAATTAATAATTAATAATTTTGCTTACG
>JAOZMU010000449.1 GCA_029934165.1 Bacteroidales bacterium | reverse complement strand
AAATGTTTTAGCTTATCGAAAAAAATGGTGTTTTCTTAGAGGCACTAATTATGTTTTCCGAGTGCTGAACAACCGCCTTGTGAAATGGGCAAGAAATAAATACAAACGTTTCCGAAAATCGTTAAGACAAAAAGCGGAGAGGTTCGCGTGCGTGCCTGTGAGAGGTTTAGGGGTGAAAGTCCCCTACCTACTCGACTCATTCTATTGTAAAACTTACTTCATCTAAATTTAATCCGATTTTAGTAACAAAAATACGCAATCGAGCCAAAAATGCTTCAATATTATGGTTTGCATATAAATAAAAATCATCTACTTTAATTGCATCTTTTAAAATCGTTCCTGTATAAATATAATATCGTTTTTCGGCTATTTGCTTAAATAAAATAGGGTCTAAGTCAAATAATATTTTTGTAGCTTTTCTATAAAAATCTTTCCAACTATTCACTTTTATTTCTTTGTCTTCCATAATTTTAAATGACAAAACCTTTTCCCCAGTAAAATTCATTTCATCATCTGCCAATGTAAATAATTTTGCTTCATCTTCTTCTGATATGTAATTATTTACTGGGTATTCCCATATTTTTAACGACTTGTCTCTTAATAATTCTGCTCTTTGAATAATTGATTTTTCATTCCACTCATTCAAATTATGAAGCATTTTATTTAAGAATAGCTTACTTTCCTTAAAGCCTTTTTCCATATCCCTTTTTTCAGGGAATGTTTTATTACTTAATTTTGAATTATATCCAGTAAGTGAAATATTACCCAATGTATGCAAATATTTTTCTTTTATTATATTGTAGTTTTTGCCTAAACTATCACGCCATGAAGGTGTTAATGTTTGTGGCATTATATGCTCGATTGTTAATTCGTTTGTTGAAACCAAATCCTCAACATCAACTCTTTCCTTATTATCGTAATTTTCCAGTTGTTCTAATAAGAACAGTTTGTTTTTATTTTGAAAATTGTAGATGTCTTTATTTATGATTTTATTTGAAAACTCTTCATCATCAGGAAATCGTTGTGAATATCTTTTTTTTGTAATTACTCTCTTGAAAACCTCAACATAATTTTCTTTATATTTCTTATATTTTTTTATTTCACGTCCTAATACCATAAATATTTTATTCAGACTATTTGGTGGGACTTCACAAATAATTCTTCTGAAAACGAATGAAACAATCGTTTCAATAATTGTAGTTAAATCATCTTCATTGATTATTTCATTTTTATAATCATCGTATATTTCAAGAAGAAATGGATATGTAACAAAACTTTCTAATCTATTAATTTTTGAAATAGCTGTTTCAACTCTGTTTCCGTTGCTCTGTGCGTTTTGTATTACTTTGTAATAGCTTGAATAAAGTAAAAGTTCTTTTAATAGTTCTTCATTGCTTGCAACATGTTGCAAAACGTAATTTTTGAAATAAGTATAAACTTTGTTTTTGTTGGGAATTACTCTTTCTTTTATTGTTAAATAATGTCTTATAAAATCACTTACATTAAAATTTGTGTTTACTTCAATTTTATTCCAATATTCCGAATAATATTTTTCTTGTGTTTCAGAAGTTTCTTTCATTAGGACAAAATTCCTGACCTTATCTGCCTCTGTTAAATCAAGTCCTGTGGAATTTAAACTCTCAAAAATTAATTGTGGGTCATCTTCACCGTTTTTTAATTCAATTTCTACTATTACTAATTGTTTTATTGCTGAAAACAATTTGTCTATTGAAATTTCATTTTTTTGAATTCTATCGTAGAAATAATTGTAATTAAGAGTTATATTAGTGTCTTGTAAATAGTCTTTTTCGGTTTTAAATAGTGAAGCAAAAGCATTTTTGTCATTTTTTACAGGTTTTAACCTTATTTTTTTGTCATCTTTTGAGTATTTATTTATTAAATATTCATCTCGAATTTGGTCTTTATTAATGTCTGTTTCAACTAATTTATTATCAATCAGTTTATAGATAGAAAGCAATAAAAGTGATATAGTAGTTAATCTTTGTTGTCCATCAATTATTAGATATTCTCTATCATCACCGTCATCATGATAGATGGAAACAATAGAGCCTAAAAAATGAGTTCTTTGAGTTTTTGAAATGTCTAATAAGTCATCAAATAATTGTTTGCAATGTTCACTTTTCCAGTCATAATTTCTCTGATATACAGGTATCACAAAATGTTTGTCAGAACCTTCAAGGAAATGTAGAAATCTTTTTTCTTTTGCTTTCATATATTATCTAATGTTTTTAGTTCTAAATAATGTTTTTCTATCTTTTTCAAATTAACTGTCTGACTATATTTGCATTACCCCTAACGTGTATATTTGTTATCGCTGGTTCAAGCCCACCATAAAGCGACCACTCCTAACTGCCTGATTTAATGGTGTTATTGCCCGATTGTAAATAAACAGTTAGTAAATTCGTGTGCTTCTGAATGAGTAAACTTCTTTGCTGAATATTTATACTTGTGCGCAAGTTAGATTAATTTGAGCGAATTACAAAATAAATAAATACTTCCCTTAAATTTGCAAGTTTAATCTAATCCAATTGCAAATCGACAATTGTTCAAACCCACCCTAAAGCGACAACTCCTAACTGCCTGATTTAAGGTCTCTATTGCCAGATTGTCAATAATCTGTTAATAAATTTGTGTGCTTCTGCATGAGTAAATTGCTTTGCCGAATATTTATACTTGTGCGCAAGTTAAATTAACACGCAAATGGTTAAGACAAATAGCCGAAAGCTATCCTTATCTATTTGTGCATTGGGAGTACGGCTGGAAACCGTAGTACTTACTTCGTCTAATCTGGAGGAGCCGTATGAGCCGAGAGGTTCACGTGCGTGCCTGTGAGAGGTTTAGGGGTGAAAGTCCCCTTTACCTACTCGACCTTTTTCATTTTCCGATGTGTAAATATATATTGCTTCTATTGGCATTTTCTCTTCAATCCACTCTTCTGGTTCTTCGTTGTCAGCTAATTCAAAAGAAATTCCTTTATATTTAGGTATGACATAAACATCTAAATCCTCTTTCCATGCTCCTATTTTTAGTTTTACATCTTCAAGTGTTGAACCAATTCCAATCCCTTTAAATGTCCCTGAATAACTACCATAAACACCTATTTGTGTAATTTTTCCATTTTTATTGTTGAGCCAGAAACTAAAATTGTTATAGTGAATAACCCAACAGTGTTTATGTTTTTCTATTTTGTATGTTTTTTGCGGTATGTTTTTTTCCAAATCACGAAATGACCAATTTAACCTATAACCGCCAATTTCTTGTCCTGGTATGATAAAATCTCTTTCCATAGTTATTGAATTTTTAAAATTTCTATCAAACCTCTCATTTCTGTTCCTTTATAAAAGTCAACAATTTGTCCGCTTATTTTGTCAATTATTACGCTTCGGTTTTCGTAGCTTATTACGAACTGTTCTTTTAAGTTAAATTTCCCGCTACCATTCCATTTTCCTCTAAAAATCTTTGCATTAGGATTGTTTTTGTATTTCTCAGCAAATTCAACAGCAGCTCTTTGATATTCTTTCTTTGAAGCGTGTCCCATATTGCGACCGTGTTTATTAAAGTGCTTCCCAAGTTGATGCATATCTTTATCTGACTGCACTTTAATGTCATTAGAACTTTTTTTTGAACTCTCAGAACTTCTGTTTTGTTCTGATTTGTTTCGCTCATTATTATCGTTCATAGGATTATAGTAGGTTGTCAATACAGCATAACCCAAAAGAAACATTAAAAGAAGAAATAAAAACAGTTTAAGTAATGTTTTGGTCATTTCTTCAGCTATTCCTTAACAACTTTATTTTTCCAAACTTCATTTTCGCCTAAAAATT